>JAHJQI010000188.1 GCA_018819265.1 Alphaproteobacteria bacterium | reverse complement strand
GATGGGCGTTTCCAGCGAGATCGGCTCCTTCGCGATCTTCAGGACCTTGCGCACCTTTTCGAGCGGCATGCCGAGCTTTTCGGCGAGTTCTTCCGGCGTCGGCTCGCGGCCGATCTCGTGCAGCATCTGGCGCGACGTCCGCACGATCTTGTTGATCGTCTCGATCATGTGCACGGGAATACGGATGGTGCGCGCCTGATCGGCAATCGAGCGGGTGATGGCCTGTCGAATCCACCAGGTTGCATAGGTGGAGAACTTGTAGCCGCGACGGTACTCGAACTTGTCGACCGCCTTCATCAGGCCGATGTTGCCTTCCTGGATGAGGTCGAGGAACTGCAGGCCGCGGTTGGTGTACTTCTTGGCAATCGAGATGACGAGACGAAGGTTGGCCTCGACCATTTCCTTCTTGGCCTGACGGGCTTCGCGCTCGCCTTTCTGCACCGCGCGTACGATGCGGCGGAATTCCGGAATTTCGAGGCCGGTTTCGCTGGCAAGCTCGTGGATCTCGGTGCGGATCTCATCGATCTGCTCGCGCTCGCCATCAATGAACTTCGCCCACTTCTTGCCCTTCTCCGACATGCGTTCGAGCCACGTCTGGTCGAGTTCGTTGCCGAAGTATTCGTCAAGGTAGGACTGGCGGGGAATGCCGTGCGAGTCGGCAAGGCGCATCAGGCGCCCCTCGTAGCCGACGAGACGCTTGTTGATCGCGTAGAGCTGCTCGACGAGGCTTTCGATACGATTGTTATTGAGCGATAGGCTCTTGACGTCGTTGACGATTTCTTCGCGCAACTTTTCGTAGGCGCGCTGCTGGGGCCGCGAGGACTGATCGCCAGCGACCTGCTGTTCGATCATCTTGTCCTGCTGTTTGCGCAGCTTCTTGTAGTTGCCGGCGATGTTGTCGAAGGTCTCGAGTACCTTCGGCTTGAGTTCGGCCTCCATAGCCGCCAGGGACATGGCGTTTTCGTATTCGTCCTCGTCGTCTTCCTCGGAATCGGCACCGACGGTTTCGCCGGCCTCAGCGCCTGCGTCGCTCACGGCCGGGGCGCCGTTGGCGGCACCGGGCTCGGCGGTCGGCACCGCCTTCGCCTCCGGTCCCTCGTAGGTCGCTTCAAGATCGATGATGTCGCGCAGGAGGATGCGGCCGTCGTTGAGTTCGTCGCGCCAGATGATGATCGCCTGGAAGGTCAGCGGGCTCTCGCAGAGGCCGGCGATCATGGCTTCGCGGCCGGCCTCGATGCGCTTGGCGATGGCGATTTCGCCCTCGCGCGAAAGCAGTTCGACCGAGCCCATTTCGCGCAGGTACATGCGGACGGGATCGTCGGTGCGGTCGGTCGGCTCGGATTTGGCCTCGGTCTTGGTCGGCAGCGCCTGGGTGGTCAGCTCGCGGCTGTTTTCGTCTTCCGCATCGTCGACGGCGGGCGTCGCCCCTTCTTCGGCCTCTTCGTCCTCGGATTCGACGACGTTGATGCCCATTTCGGAGAGTTGCGAATAAAGATCCTCGATCTGGTCGGAAGACACCTCTTCCGAAGGCAGGACCTTGTTGAGGTCTTCATACGTGACGTAACCGCGCGTCTTGGCCGCCTTGATGAATTTCTTGACGGCCGAATCCGACATGTCGAGGAGCGGACTGTCGCGCTCGCCATCGGTCTGGGCGGCGCCGGTCTGTTCCTCGTCCTTAACGTTTACGTTCGCCATGCTTGGTCTACCCTCTGTGGAATTGGGGTCATGTTGGTCTTGCGGTCGCTTCGGACGTCAGTATCCAGATGAGCGATCCCGCCCAATGGCATTGCGCCGGTTGGCTTTGGGCCGCAGTGCCATGCGCTGGGCCGCCGCTGGCATCAATCGCCTTTGCAGGAACATCGTCACAGACCACCTTCAGGAATTCTCATGCTCGCAAGACCGATGCAGCTTGCGCCGCTCGGATGGTTTCGCCGCCGAAAGCCGCCGTTTCGGCTGCCGACATTGGTCCGCCGGACGTGCGGCGGACTGAACTCCAGTCAGTGACCGCCGCATGATCCAGGTTCAAGCCCCGGAAACGGGCGGCCTGGTCGGCCGTATCGCTCCTTGCTGCAGCGCAACGAGATCTTCGAAGCCTTCCCGAACGGTGTCGGCTTCCGCGTCTGGGTCAGCGAAGCAATCTGACCGGTGTACCATGAGCTGTCCGATTCGGAGCAGCGTGTCGCCTGACCCCAACTGCTCTAGGTGTGAACGCAGGGTCGCCGTGTCAAGTGATTTTTCCTCTGCATGCGCGCAAAGTATGGCATCGCGCAGGTCGCGGAGCGCCCTGGAAGTGAGCTTCAGACCAGCTATATCCTCGGCATGCTCGTCGATCAGATAGGGATGATTAACGAGACATTTCAGAATTAGAGATTCGCGGGCCACGGAGGCCGATCCTTGTGCGACCGCCATGGAGCTTCGCTTCAGGCTCTCGCTGGCGAAGGCTGGCAGTGGTCCGGCCCCGGGCAGGCCCGGACGGCCGAATTTGCGCCCGTCGCCAATCCCGTGCGGGCGTTTGAGAAAAGGCTGCGAAATGCTGGCGTATTCGCCGCGGGCGGCCGCTCCCGGCGCGCCGGCACCGGCTCTGCCGGCCGGCGAATAAGTCGCATCGGTCCGCGCCATGGCCCGCCAGGCGTGAAACAGGCGATCCCGGATATTGCGTTCGTAGTGGTTGCGGACAGCGACATCGGCGATGCCGGCAACGATCTGGCGGAGGCGGAGTTCCAGTCCGGCCCGCCGCTCGGGCGTCGACCACTCGCCATCTCCCCATTCACGCTCGAACAGGACGTCGGCCAGCGGGCGGGCCTTGCCCAGGAGCGCGGCAAGACCGTCGCGCCCGGATTCGCGGATGACGTCGTCGGGATCGAGGCCGTCGGGCAGAAACGCGAAGCGCAGGCTGCTGCCCGGTTTCAGGTGCGGCAATGCGGTATCGACGGCACGGAACGCGGCTTTGCGGCCGGCCGCATCGCCGTCGAAACAGAGCATCGGTTCGGGCGCCATGCGCCACAACAGCGCCAACTGGTCCTCGGTCAACGCGGTGCCGAGCGGGGCGACGGTTTCGCGAAAGCCCGCCTGGGACAGCGCGATGACGTCCATGTAGCCCTCGACCGCGATCACGCTGCCGCAATCGAAGGCCGCCTGGCGCGCGGTGTGGGCGTTGTAGAGGATGCGGCCCTTGTGGAACAGCGGCGTGTCGTTGGAATTGAGGTATTTGGCCTTCTGGTCGGAGTCGAGTGCACGCCCGCCAAATGCGATGACGCGGCCCTTGAGGTCGAGAATCGGAAACATCACGCGGTTGCGGAAGCGGTCGTAGGGAACGCGGATGTCTTCGCCACCGATGGCCATTCCCGACAAGACGATCTCACGCTCGTTGAAACCGGCCTTGACGAGGTGCTGCTTGAGGTCGCTGCCGCCATCGGGAGAATAGCCGAGGCGGAAACTCCGGATCGTTTCTTCGGAGAGCCCGCGCCGCACCAGATACGCCAGCGCATTGCGCCCGGCACCGGAACGCAGATTGGATTCAAAAAAGCGCGCCGCCGCCTCGACGAGCGGATATAGGCGGTCGCGGATATCGATCTCGGCCTGGGCTTCTGGGTTGCGCGGGGCCTCCTTCGGCAGGTCGACGCCGGCTTCTGACGCCAGCTGCTCGACGGCCTCGGGGAAGGGCAGGCCCTCGGTCTTCATGAGGAAGGTGAAGATGTCGCCGTGTTCGCCGGTGGCAAAGCAGTGGTAGAAGCCTTTTTGATCGTTGACCGTAAACGACGGCGTCTTCTCGCTCTTGAAGGGCGACAGGCCGACCAGTTCGCGGCCCTGGCGCTTGAGGTTGACCTTGCGTGCGACGACCTGGCTCACCGGCAGGCGGGCGCGGATTTCGTCGAGGAGATGAGGCGCAAATCGCATGATCGCGTTCAGTTCCCGGCATGGAATCGCGACGCGGAACGAGAAGCGATGTTCGATAAGGATTGCCGATTTCTAGGTGATTCGGCGTGGCGATATCTGTTGGGGTCACGCGCGAACGACCTTTGAGGCCGATTGCGCACAGCACGTCCAGGGGCTTTCAACAGCTTATCCCGAGGCGTCGCAGAACCCGATCAGCTCTCCTTCAGGCCTTCCTTGACCATGGCGCTGACCCTGCCGAAGTCCATGCGACCGGTAAAGCGCTCCTTGAGGACGCCCATGATCTTGCCCATGTCCTTCAGCCCGCAGCAGCCGGTCTCCTGAAGCGCGGCCTTCACGGCGGCCCGCATCTCGTCATCGCTCATCTGCTCCGGCAGATACTCCTCGATGATGGCGATTTCGGCTTCTTCGCCTTCGGCAAGCTCCTCGCGGCCACCCTGGCGGTAGGTCGCCGCCGAATCGCGGCGCTGCTTAATCATCTTCTGCAACAGCGCCAGGATATCCTGGTCGGAAATCTTTTCGGTGCCCGTCGCCTGCCCGGATTCGTCGGCACGCGCGGCGATGTCGCGATCCTTGATCGCAGCGTTGACAAGCCGAAGCGTCGACAAGCGTTTTTTGTCGCCCGACTTCATGGCCTCTTTCATCGACTGGTTTATACGATCGCGCATGGAGCCTCCAATGGGCGGTTAAGGCCGGCGCGGTTTATGACGTGCCGCACGTAGCAGATGTTCCAACTCCGACGCCCGGTTCCCATGCGCTTCGGTTGCAACAGCAGCCAACTCGCTGCTTATGTTCTGTATTCACATTCGTTAACGGACTTTGACCGGGACTCAAGCGCTGGATCCAGAACACCAGATTCTCAACCTATATACGTTCATGAGAGAGTTGTTGCTAGTGTAGCGCATCTAACGTTGGTACCCACTAGCGGCTGGCGTATCGACCAAACGTTAGATGTAAAAGCTACACTAGAATCATAGGCTTGCTAGTGTTCCGGTTCCGACATTTGCTTCTCATTGCAGCAGGGCTAAGAGCAAATGTCGGAACCATAAGGAACACTAGATTGACCTGCAACGGCCTTCTCCTTAGGTTCTCCCCGGCATCAACCCGTTACTCCGCCGCCGCGGAAGCGCACGCACTTGCCGCAGGCGTTGCGGGGTGACATCGAAAGTCCGGCTCGACTATACCGTGAGGGAAGCGCGCGCCAGCCCGATGCGGCAACCGCACACGAAAAATTGGCACACATAACAACTGGGTCAGCTCTTGAGCACCACGACGTCAGATGGCTGGGCGGACGCCCCTACGACTGCGCGACTCGTATTGGCCGATGGAACCGTGATCGCTGGCCAGGGCCTCGGGGCCGTCGGCAGCGCGGTGGGGGAGGTCTGTTTCAACACCGCGATGACGGGTTACCAGGAGATACTCACCGATCCCTCCTATACCGGCCAGATCATCACTTTCACCTTCCCGCACATCGGCAACGTCGGCGTCAATGACGACGACAGCGAGGTGTCCAATCTCGCGGCAACGTCGGGGGTCCGCGGGTGCATATTGCGGGCAGCCATCACCGAGCCGTCGAACTACCGGGCAACCCGCCACTTCGATCAGTGGCTGAAAGAGCGCGGAATTGTCGCCATCGCGGGGGTCGATACGCGCGCATTGACGGCACGGATTCGCGCACACGGCATGCCGAACGGCGTCATTGCCCACAGCCCGGACGGCGACTTCGACATCGCCGCGCTCAAGGCGGAAGCCGCCGCCTGGCCGGGGCTCGAAGGCATGGACCTCGTCCCGGAAGTCACGACCGGCCAGTCCTACACCTGGAACGAGACGCGCTGGAGCTGGCTGGACGGCTACAAACGTCAGGAAAACGCCGGCGTGCACGTCGTCGCCATCGACTACGGCCTGAAACGCAATATCCTTCGCTGCCTCGTGTCCGCCGGTTGCCGCGTGACGGTTCTGCCGGCGACGGCGAGCGCGGAAGACGTGCTGGCGCGCCAGCCCGATGGCATCTTTCTCTCCAATGGCCCGGGCGATCCGGCAGCCACAGGCGAGTATGCCGTGCCGCAGATCAAGAAGCTGCTCGATACCGGACTCCCGATGTTCGGCATCTGCCTTGGCCACCAGATGATGGCGCGCGCGCTCGGCGCCTCGACCAGCAAGATGCATCAAGGCCACCACGGCGCCAACCACCCGGTCAAGGACCATACGACCGGAAAGGTCGAGATCACCTCGATGAACCACGGTTTCGCGGTCGACCGCGAGAGCCTGCCTGACGACGTGGTCGAAACGCATGTGTCGCTGTTCGATGGCTCCAACTGCGGGATTGCAGCCAGGAACCGCCCGGCGTTCTCGGTCCAGTACCACCCGGAAGCCTCTCCGGGGCCGCAGGACAGCCACTATCTTTTTGAACGTTTCATCGCGGCAATCGAAGCGCACCGACAGGGCGGCTGAAAGCGCCGAAACGCTCAGGTGCGCCTGATCGGGCTTTGAGCTTGGACCGGGCATTCAGGATCGGTCGCATCCGAAACGCTGCGAAAGCAAGCCGGAACGAGGAAGAGATGAAGACACTCGCGGCCGCCTGCATGGCAACGATCATCGCGGGCTTCGCTATGTCGGCTAGCGCGTTTGGCGATAATCGCGATCCGCCGCCACCGCCGACCGACTGGAAGTCGCAGGAGTTGCGCGACCACCCGCT
Organism: Alphaproteobacteria bacterium; assembly: GCA_018819265.1. Taxonomy (GTDB): domain Bacteria; phylum Pseudomonadota; class Alphaproteobacteria; order Rhizobiales; family Hyphomicrobiaceae; genus Filomicrobium. The sequence continues at coordinate 8,231 of JAHJQI010000188.1, read as the reverse complement.
TGTCGGCAAGGCCTGGTCGACTCGCGACAAGGCTTTCGTTCCACTGCGCGATTTCGGACGGTCGCTGGCGCTCGCCCGCTTCGTGCTGCTCGGCGAAGTCCACGACAATGCCGACCATCATCGGTGGCAGGCCTGGGCAATCCGGACGATTTCCAAGCTGCGCGGATCGCGTATCGTCGAGGGCGCGCCGCAAGTCGACATCATCGCGATGGAGATGGTGCGGGCCGATCAGAACGATGCGCTCGACAAGTTCTACGGCCGCAATGTCGCCGTTCCCCGGAACCGCAAGCCGCGCGATTTCGCGCGCATGCTGAAGTGGTCGGAGAGTGGCTGGCCGGATTTCGAGATCTACGCGCCGATCATCGAACAGGCGCTCTACGAGCAGATCGTCATCGTTCCAGCGAGCGTGTCCAGGGACTTCACCCGGCAGGTGTCCAAAGAAGGCGGGGCGTCGCTGGCGGAGGGCGAACCTGAGAGGCTGGCCCTGGCGGAGCCTTTCGATGAAGCGCGCGCCCAGGCCATGGCCAGCGAAATTCGCGATGCCCATTGCGGCCTGATGCCCGATGCCGCGATCCCGTCGATGAGCTTCGTGCAAAGGTTCCGCGACGCCATCATGGCCGACTCGCTGTTATCGGTGGCGGCCGGCAAGGGCGGCATCCTGATTGCCGGCAACGGCCATGTGCGCCGCGACCGTGGCGTGCCCTGGTACCTGGAGAAGCGCGGCGTACCGGCCTCGGCGATCGTGGCGCTCGAGCTTGCCGAAGTCTCAAGTGAGGCCAGCGATCCGGAGAAATACGTGGAGCGCGGCCCGGACGGAACGCCCAACGCGGACTTCATGGTCTTCACCCCGCGCGCGACACGCGAGGATCCGTGCACGAGAATGCGCGAACAAATGCAGAAAAAGCAAACGCAAGACCGAAGCTAGAGTTACCGGTCGCTCTTCATGAGCGGATCTTGCACGCAATACCCCCTGAACCGCCGCTGTCTGCACCAACGGCGTGCCAAACAGATGCATCCGCCCAGACAATGTCTTCCGCAAGCAATGCCCAACAATTCAATGTGGAGGCAACCGCTGGAGCCGCGCACGCATCGATCAACGCTCTAGCCAAATGCGCCCCACTGCAATAGAAGTCGCCCGCCATGCCAAAACGTACAGATATCAAGTCCATCCTCATCATCGGCGCCGGTCCCATCATCATCGGACAGGCGTGCGAGTTCGACTATTCCGGCACGCAGGCCTGCAAGGCCCTGAAGGCGGAAGGTTACCGCATCGTGCTGGTCAACTCGAACCCGGCCACGATCATGACCGATCCGGACCTGGCGGACGCCACATACATCGAACCGATCACGACTGATGTGCTGGCAAAAATCATCGCCGCCGAGAGGCCGGACGCAATTTTGCCGACGATGGGCGGACAGACGGCGCTCAACGCCGCGCTGGCGCTGGAAAAGCAGGGCGTGCTTGCCGAATTCGGCGTCGAGCTGATCGGCGCCAAGGCCGAAGCCATCGACATGGCGGAAGATCGCCAGCTGTTCCGCGAAGCCATGGCGCGCATCGGCCTCGAAACGCCGAAGTCGTTTCTGGCCCATAACCGTGAAGAAGCGGCCAAGGCGCTGGAACATATCGGGCTGCCGGCGATCATCCGGCCTTCATTCACGCTGGGCGGCACGGGCGGCGGCATCGCCTACAACCGGGAAGAATACTTCGAGATCATCGAAGGCGGGCTCGACGCCTCGCCGACGACGCAGGTGCTGGTCGAGGAAAGCGTTCTCGGCTGGAAGGAATTCGAGATGGAAGTGGTCCGCGACAAGGCGGACAACTGCATCATCATCTGCTCGATCGAAAACATCGATCCGATGGGCGTGCATACCGGCGATTCGATCACCGTCGCCCCAGCCCTCACCCTGACGGACAAAGAATACCAGATCATGCGCAACGCCTCGATTGCGGTGCTGCGCGAGATCGGGGTCGAGACCGGCGGCTCGAACGTGCAGTTCGCCGTCAACCCGGCCGACGGGCGCCTCGTCGTCATCGAGATGAACCCGCGCGTGTCGCGCTCTTCGGCGCTGGCTTCCAAGGCAACCGGGTTCCCGATTGCCAAGGTCGCAGCCAAGCTGGCCGTCGGCTACACGCTCGACGAACTCGAAAACGACATCACCGGCGGGGCGACGCCGGCCTCGTTCGAGCCGACCATCGACTACGTCGTCACCAAGATCCCGCGGTTCGCCTTCGAGAAATTCTTGGGCGCCGACACGACGCTGACAACCTCGATGAAATCAGTCGGTGAAGCCATGGCCATCGGCCGGAACTTCGCCGAAAGCCTGCAAAAGGCGCTGCGCTCGCTCGAGATCGGGCTCAACGGCCTCGACGATATCGAACTCGACGGCCTCGGGCTCGGCGACGACAAGAACGTCATCCGGGCGGAAGTCTCCAAACCGACTCCCGAAAGGCTGCTCAAGGTTGCACAGGCGTTGCGGCTTGGTGTCGATGTCGAACAGGTACATGCCTATTCCAGAATCGACCCGTGGTTCCTCGAGCGGATCCGCGAAATCGTGGTCCTGGAAAAGCGCGTCATCGATCACGGCCTGCCGACGACGGCGCGCAGCATGCGTGCGCTCAAATCGATGGGATTTTCGGATGCGCGCCTGGCAAAGCTTGCCGGGCTCGATGCCGCCGAAGTCACCGCCCGGCGCAAGGGACTTGGCGTGCGGCCGGTATACAAGCGGATCGATACCTGCGCAGCCGAGTTCGCGTCCCCGACCGCCTACATGTACTCGACATACGAAGCCCCGCTCGACGGGGAACCGGTGTGCGAGGCCGAGCCGAGCGACCGCGAAAAGATCGTCATTCTCGGCGGCGGCCCCAACAGAATCGGGCAGGGAATCGAGTTCGACTACTGCTGCTGCCATGCCTGCTTCGCGTTGACCGCCGCCGGCTATGAAACGGTGATGATCAACTGCAACCCGGAGACCGTTTCGACGGACTACGACACCTCCGACCGCCTCTACTTCGAGCCGCTCACGGCCGAAGACGTGCTTGCCGTGATCGAGGCCGAGCAGGCGCGGGGCACCGTCAAGGGCGTCATCGTACAGTTCGGCGGCCAGACGCCGCTGAAGCTCGCTTCCGCCCTCGAGGCCGCCGGCGTGCCGATACTCGGCACCTCGCCTGACGCCATCGATCTTGCCGAAGAGCGCGGCCGTTTCCAGGAACTCATCAACGAACTGGGGCTGCTGCAGCCGCCCGCCGGGATCGCTCGTTCGCCGCAGGAAGCGCGCGCGGTCGCCGACGCAACCGGCTACCCGGTCGTCATCCGGCCATCGCATGTGCTCGGCGGCAGGGCCATGGAGATCATCCACGACGGCGCCGAGATCGACCGGTACATCAAGCGGCTTTCCGATATTCTCGACCGCCCGAACGAACTGATCGTTTCGGAGAAGCGCCCGCTGTTGATCGACAGCTATCTCACCGACGCCGTCGAAGTCGATGTCGACTGCCTGTCGGATGGCAAGGACACGTTCGTTGCCGGCGTGATGGAGCACATCGAGGAAGCCGGCATTCACTCCGGGGATTCGGCCTGCTCGCTGCCGCCGCATTCGCTGGGTCCAGATATCATTGCCGAGATGGAACGCCAGGCCAAGGAACTCGCCAGGGCGCTGAACGTGGTCGGACTGATGAACGTGCAGTTCGCCATCAAGGACGGGCGCGTCTACATTCTCGAAGTCAATCCGCGCGCTTCGCGCACCGTGCCGTTCGTCGCCAAGGTCATCGGCCTGCCGATCGCCTCGATCGCGGCTGAGGTCATGGCCGGCCGGCCGCTGGCGGACTTCAACCTCAAGCCGCCGGTCTTCAACCACATCGCGGTCAAGGAAGCGGTGTTCCCGTTCGCGCGCTTCTCGGGCGTCGATCCCATTTTGGGGCCGGAAATGCGCTCGACGGGCGAAGTCATGGGGATCGACCGGGATTTCGCCATGGCTTTCGGCAAGAGCCAGCTGGGGGCGGGGCAGACGATGCCGATGACGGGCGCGGTGTTCGTCTCGGTCAAGGACGAGGACAAGCCGCGAATCGTCGAACCCTTGATGGAACTCGTCGAGATCGGCTTCAAGGTCATGGCAACGCGTGGGACCAAGCGGTTCCTGGAGAGCCACGGGGTGGCCTGCGAAGCTGTCAACAAGGTTCTCGAGGGCCGCCCGCACATCGTCGATGCCATGAAAAACGGGCAGGTGCAGTTGGTCTTCAACACGACGGAGGGTGCCAAAGCCCTGGCGGATTCGAAGGATATCCGCCGAACGGCCTTGCTTCACCATATTCCCTATTATACAACGCTGGCCGGCGCGAGGGCTGTCATCCGGGCCATCCGGGCGTTAAAATCGGATAGTCTCGAAGTTGCGCCATTGCAGAGCTACACAATCCGCATAACATGATCCCCCTGACGACCTGAGCGCGGAGCTGGGCCGTCGTTCCCTGATCGGTATGACTGTCAAGACGTTGAATTGGTCCCGGCACATCCGGCCGGGCCTCGTGGGAGGCTTTAAGAATGTCCACGGAACGGGTTCCTATGACGACGGAAGGCCACGCCCAGCTCGAGGCTGAGCTGTTGCGCCTCAAATCCGTCGAGCGCCCGCGCATTATTCAAGCCATCGCGGAAGCCCGCGCCCATGGCGACCTGTCCGAAAACGCGGAATATCATTCGGCCAAGGAGGCCCAGGGGCTCAACGAGGCCTCGATTGCCGATCTGGAGGACAAGCTGTCGCGCGCCGACGTCATCGACGTCACCATCATGTCGGGCAAGACGGTGAAGTTCGGCGCGACCGTCAAGGTTGTAGATGAGGATACCGACGAGGAAACCTCCTACAAGATCGTCGGCGACTTCGAAGCCAACCTGCGCGAGGGCAAGATCTCGATTTCTTCGCCGATCGCGCGCGGCCTGATCGGCAAGTCGGTCGGCGACAGCGCCGAGGTCATGACGCCGAAGGGGCCGCGCTCGTTCGAGATCCTCAAAGTTTCCTGGAAGTAGCAGCGGGCTTGCCCTGACGCGCCTCCCCTGGCATTGCCATTCGGTGAACCGACATTCTGGCGGTGACCGATAATCTGGCGGTCAACCGACAATCTGGGGCGAGTCCGGTGAAGCGCGCGAAGACCATCCGGCCAGCGAAGATGATCCCGGAGAACGACTACAAGGCGGCGCTGCCGGAAGCCCAATCCTGCTATCAGACGGGCGGCAAGTTAGGTCACGTAAAAGAAGGCAAGTCCGGCCCGGTGCAAAAGCCGGCTGAGGGATAAACGGGAACTTTATGGCGACAGGTGTTCGCAAGCGTTCGGCGATCGAATGGCGCACGCCAGTCTGTGCAGAGAGCGGCGGCAGCGAAGTCAGCGCATGATCCTGGAAGACTGGCTCAAGCCGTTTCTTGAAATCCCGATCGATGCCTACTTCGCGTTGATGACGGCGGCCGTCCTACTGGCTGGATTTCTCAGAGGCTTCATCGGTTTCGGTGCTGCCCTCATCATCGTTCCCGTCCTCAGTCTTGTGCTCGGTCCGCAAATCGCGATTGCGGTTCTGACGGTGATGGGCTTCCCCTCGACGATCCAATTGCTGCCCGATGCGTGGCGGCATGGCGAGCGGGCGATCATCCTGCCGATGTCACTTGCCATTTTCACCGCAACGCCGCTCGGCACCTGGTTCCTCGTTTCCATCGATCCTAACCTGATGAAGATCGTGATCTCGGCTGCGGTCGTGCTGATGGTCGCATTTCTGGCGAAGGGGTGGCACCTGGACAAAAAGGTCGGCCGCCCCATCCTGCTGCTCGCCGGTACGGTCGGTGGTCTGGTCCAGGGCGCGGCTGGGATCGGCGGTCCGCCGGTCGTCGCTGTTGCATTGTCGAGGGCGGGCGCGCCCGAGCAGCAGCGCGGCAACGTTCTCGCCGTCATCGCCGCCACGGTGTTTTCCACCATCCCACCGCTTTTCTACTTCAATCTGTTCACCCCCAAGTCGGTCGCCTACGGCCTTGTCCTGCTGCTGCCCTACTCAATTGCGACCTGGGCCGGGAGCCGCTATTTCAACCGAGGCGGACAACGCCATTTCCGCAACGCAGCGCTGATCGTGCTGGCGATCATCGGACTGGCGACGCTGGCGGCCTCCGTTTGGAACGCGCTTAACCAGTCTAGTTAGCCGGGTCGGGCTCGCTCATCATTCATCACATACCGACGGGGACGCCGGGCTGGCGTTTCGCGCGGCGGATCGTGACGAACGTCTTGACGCTGGCGACGTTGGGAGCGGCGGTCAGCGTGCCGAGGACGAAGTCCTGGAAGGCTGCCATGTCGGGAGCGACGCACTTGAGGATGTAGTCGCTTTCGCCCGACAGCATGTGGGCTTCTCGCACCAAGGGCCAGCCAAGCACGATATCCTCGAAGGCGCGAAGATCGCTTTCGGCCTGATTGTGCAGCCGCACCATTGCGAAGGCTGTCAGGGTGAAGCCAAGGGCGGCTTCATCGAGGAGGGCCGTATAGCCTTCTATGAGGCCGGCTTCCTCCATACCGCGCACGCGTCTCAGGCACGCCGGCGGCGACAGCCCGACGCGCCTGGCCAGCAGGACGTTGGTGATACCCCCATCGGCCTGCAGTTCCTTGAGTATGCGCCAGTCGGTCTGGTCGAGGGCGAGGCCCATGAGGTCTCCTGGTCATTATTCCAGTTGGCCCAGCGCACCTGACAAGCGTTTGCCGGCGACGAGACGCATGGAATATTTGGGAAGAAATTAGCAGCCTTCGCGCAATAATCATAACGCGCTGACCGGCGACTGTCGCCTATCAAGATGCCCCCGGACATCTTGCCCCGCGGTCTCGACAATTCTCCCGCAGCGCGCCACAAAGCGACTCATGAACGCTTCACCTGCGCTAGATGCGCGCCCTCTTGCAGGCGCCAGCGCCTGGATCATCACCGACGGCAAGGCCGGCATGGTCGTACAGGCGCGCGGCGTCGCCGATGCCCTGGGCCTTGACTATGTCGAAAAAGAAGTGCGCCCGAAAGCCTTCTGGGGTGCGCTTTCCCCGTGGGGACCCGTCGGCCCCTCCGAGCGGCTCGGTCAACCGGGCAGCGCATTCGCCCCGCCGTGGCCCGACGTCGTGATCGCAACGGGGCGCGCCAGTGTTCCCTACGTGCGCGCCATCCGGCGCAAGGCCGGGCCACGTACCTATACGATCGTGCTGCAGGATCCGAAGACCGGCGCCAATACGGCCGATCTCATCTGGGTGCCTGAACACGACAAGCGCCGGGGTGCGAATGTCATCACCACACCGACTGCGCCGCACTCGTTTTCGCAGAGCCGGCTCGCAGCCCTGCGAGCGACGCCGCCGGCCGATATCGCAGCCCTGCCGGGCCCGCGTGTCACTGTCGTGCTCGGCGGCAAGAACGGAGTCTACAAGTTCACCGATGCGGACGACAACCGTTTCCAGGCAAGCCTTGCTTCGCTTGCCGGCCTTGGCGCGAGTTTCATGATCACGTCGTCGCGGCGCACCCATCAGCGGCTGATCGCGGCCGCCGAAGCCGCTACGCGAAACGCCTCGCGCATCCTGTGGACCGGAGAGGGCGACAACCCCTATCCCGATTTTCTCGCGTCCGCCGACGCCGTGATCGTGACCGCCGATTCGGTCAACATGTGCGGGGAAGCCTGCGCCACCGGAAAACCGGTCTATATCTTCACGCCGTCGGGCGGTTCGGCGAAATTCAGCCGCTTTCACAGCGCGCTGTCGGCGACGGGGGCGGTCAAACCGCTGCCGGAAAGCTTCAAGGCTCTCGTTTCCTGGGACTATTCGCCTCTCGATGCCGCAGAATCCATTGCAGCCGAGATCGAGCGGCGCTATGCGCGGCGCAGCCGCATGCTGCCGGGATTCTCACGGCCCACATGACGCACTGGCGATCTGTCGCTAAACTGGCCCGGCCAGAGGGCTCCTGAACCGCACCATCGAGGACTGACGTCATGGCCCATCTCAATCTCGACAAGCTGCGCGCCGCCAAAGTGGCGAGCGAGCCCTACATGTACACGGTGCTGCCGGGCTTCCTGTCGCCCGAAAGCGTGCGCGCAATCAACGCGACTTATCCGAATATCGAGAAGGGCGGATCGTATCCAGTCGAAAGCCTCGAAGAAAATATGATCATCAAGGAAGTCATCGACGAACTCGACGGTCCGGAATTCGAGAAGGTCATCGCCGAGAAATTCGGCGTCGAACTCGCAGGCCG
>JAHJQI010000187.1 GCA_018819265.1 Alphaproteobacteria bacterium | reverse complement strand
GATCTCGGTCGACACGAAGAAGAAGGAACTGGTCGGCAACTTCAAGAACGGCGGCAGCGACTATCGGCCGAAAGGTGATCCCCATCGCGTCAAAGTGCATGACTTCGAGGACAAGGCGCTCGGCAAGGTCGTGCCCTACGGCGTCTACGACGTCGGCGCCAATGTAGGCTGGGTCAGCCTCGGCATCACGGCCGACACGTCCGAGTTGTATCCATCCGGCGGGGGCCGCCTTGCGGACTAACTAAGACATAGGTCTTCTTGCGTGTGGTTTTAGCGTGAGGAGATTTGTCTAATGGATATGTCTGGAGATGATTTTGATCGGCGTTTTGACGTCGTGGCGGATACTCGGCGTCGATGGAGTCTGGCCGAGAAACGGAAAATTGTCGCTGAGGCATGCGTGCCGTGCGCGAATATTTCAGCGGTGGCTCGGCGCCACGGCCTGAAACCGGCGCTGCTATATCGCTGGAAGAAGGAACTGGGCGGGGAGAGACAGGACCCCAGTGAGGGGGCAGGGTTCGTCCCTGTGACGATCACTGCCGTTGCCACTTCAAAACCTGCCGGCGCACCGCCTCCGGTCACGGTCAACGACCGACACAGTGTTATCGATATCCGTCTCGCCAATGGCCGGAGCGTTCGGGTTGATGCGAGCATCGAGACATCCACACTCCGGCACATCATCAACGCACTGGAAAGCTAAGCGTGCGCCCAAACGCGATGACCTTCGCCTGCACGAGTTCCAGACGCTGTTCATTCACCACACGACCATCATCCAGAATAGCGACCTGGGCGAACGCTCGGTGGACGTTCATTCCAATTACTCGCATGCTCCCTCTCCATCAGTTTCCGGGAGCTGGCGGGTGTGCACGACATCTACGGATCCGCGCTCGCAGCGCAACCGGGCAGGTCGTAGGGGTGGCCATGTAACAACTCGAGCTCACAGCTCATGGACAGGACGGCCTACCGCCGTTTCATGCTCCCGACGCCCCGGCCCAGTACCCGAGAAGCTACCTCTCCAAAGAAAGGCGTCCAAGACCGAACAGCGGCGTCGGTGTTACCATGCCCTTTAACAATGCTGCCGAGCGCGCCGTGCGCGGCATCGCCGTTGGGCGCCGCAACTGGACCTTTGCCGGATCGGACTCTGGCGGTCATCGTGCCGCTGCCATTTATCCTTTGATCGAAACCTGCAAACTCAATGACGTCGATGCCCGGGCTTGGCTCGCAGACATTCTAGCCCGCATCAACGACCACCCAATGAGCCGTATCGACGAGTTGCTGCCCTGGAACTGGAAGGCGGCACAAGATCAGGCCATAGCGGCCTGAACTCCCCCGTCATGCCCTGCGGTCTTCACCGGATGCGTACTCCGAGTTCGCCGTCAACGCGATCCGCACCTGGATCGAGCGGATCGGGCGCAAGCGCTACCCGCACATGCGCGAACTCACGATCACGGCCGACTGCGGCGGATCGAACGGTGCGCGTGTGCGGCTCCGGAAAGTCGAACTGCAGAAGCTCGCCGACGAGAGCGGGCTGACACTCAAGGTCCACCACTATCCGCCGGGCACGTCGAAGTGGAACAAGATCGAGCACCGCTTATTCTGCCACATCACGCAGAACTGGCGCGGCCAACCACTCGAGTACAGGCTCGCGGTGGTCGAGTTGATCGGCGCCACGACGACGAAGACCGGATTGACCGTGGAATGCGCTCTCGACGAGCGCACCTACGAGAAGGGCATCCGGATCAAGAAGTCCGAGATGAACCGCCTCGACATCGCAGGTGATGCGTTCCATCCTGAATGGAACTACACGATCAACCCGCGACGTTCGGAACCGTAGCGGTTATCGTTGAAGGTGTCCTAACGTCAACAGAAGAAGGCACGTCACTTGTTGACGCCGAGATGGCGCTTGATGTCTGTTCGGCTGAAGCTGATATCGCGGGCGACTTGGCTTGCCCTTGAGGTCTCGGCAATTCCGGTTTCGAAGCGGAAAGTGGCGTCATCGCCCTCGAAGATAGCTTCCAGAAATTGCGCGGCACCTCCAACTCCCGCACCGCGGTACTGACGCGCCAGCTCGTGGTTGTGGGTGATCAGGATCAAGGTTGCCTTAAGCTTGAGGAAACCGTCGACGACGTCCCTGGAGATCGCAATACGCTCGTCGAACGAAGTTCCTTCGAAGGGCTCGTCGAGGACGGCGAAGCTCCTTTCGGTGGCGGCAAAGAAAATGTCCCGCGTCCTTGACAACTCAGTGGCGAATCGGCCTTCGGCCTGCTTGAGACTACCGGCCAGGGGGATCTGATAAAAGATGCGGTCGGCAGGCACAAGGCACCCGGAAGAAGCAGGCACATAACAGCCTGCCTGCCCGAGTATCTGGCTGTGCATGAGCGCCTTGGCCAGTGCTGTCTTGCCACCGCTGTTGGGGCCGGTCAGGAAGGTTATGCGTGCTTCCAGCAAGGCAACGTCATTTGTAACGTAGGCGTTTCGGTCACGGCCGATAAGTGGGCTCCTAAGGCCGTTCATGGTGATTTGGTGATTGGCCTCGTCGCGAATTTCAGGAAGCGACGGGGCCCCGTCGAGCGCTTCAAGGTTGCGGTGGTGCGACAACAGTACGTCGAGTTGGGCAAGCGCCTCGAAACCGGCCTTTGCCTTGCCGTCCTTCAAGAGTGTTCGGCCAGCCGGCAGGATGAAGCTGTCTCTGTCGATCTTGCCGACGATTGCTATGTAGGCGGCGGTCAAAGGCACCATCGCCCAGAATCCGAAGAGGTAGAAACCACCGACCATGCCCGGCCCGGCGCCGCCATAAGTGCTGGCCACATACTGAGAAAGGCCGACAACGCCCAGGGCCAGGCCGGCCAGCAGCATGGGCTTGAAAAACGTTGGCCGGAAACGATAGGCGAGGATGATCTTCTTTTTTTCCTCCATGGTGAGCGGTCCGCACTCCGAGATGTATCCGGCCGTCAAGAGTTGGAAGTAGCGGCTGTTTGCGATCTCGGAAATGTCCGCAAAGAGCGAGCGCAGATAGGCGCTTTCGGGCTGCGGAGCATTTTCGAGTGCCTTGAGAAGCTCCTTCAGCATAAGCCGCACCCGCTTGATGGCGGAATGGCCGAAGCCAGCGCGCGTTGTCGTTCCGCTGGCGGCGTCGGAGAAGTCCACCAGACCGCCAAATTCCCCCCATGCCAGATCGTTCACGCTGCTCTCGAACTTTGCTGCGCGATCGATCGCGCTTTCAAGCTCAAGGCGCAAATCAGGCCTATTGGCCAGCTCCTCAAGGGCATCCTGGCGATCCCGAACCGTTTGCGCGTCCAAGGGCGGGCAGACCAGCGACCGTACGAGCGCACAGCGACCAAGGTTGAGCCGGGCGGTATCGAGCGACGCCACCACGTCATCGAATTCGAGGGCGTCGTATGAGGCACGGTCCATGAACGGCTGCGTCCCGTCGCCGGCTCGCCGGTCGCGAGCGTCGTTCTTGTTCGAATTTGGGTCGGTGGCTTTAGGCTTGAAGTGCTCCGGCTGCGGAGGCCGCTTCGAGGCGGCAAAGAACAAACTGTGGTCAGAGCTCACGGGGGAAATCCAGTATAAGATATAGGGTTCATGTCTCGAGCAGCTGTGGCTCAGCGGACGCCGACAAGTTAGAACTCTCGGGCCTGGATGGAAACATCACAGTTCGGTCGAAGCTCGAGTGACAAACGAATAACGAGCCGAATCGTTCTCACCCGAAACGAGCACCGGCATCGGCCGAGATAGCTGCCCTGAACATGCGGTTTCCTAGTGTCCCGTCTGCGAAGTTCGCCTCCACTCCGCCGCAGCCGCCAGAGCGAACCTCGCAGACAAAAGGTACACTAGAATCATAGAGCTGTTGGTGTGAATCAGATTCAGAAGTTCGCACTCAACCGAGCCGCAGATGGTAGCGAACTTCTGAATCATCACTCTTGCCCGAAACAATCAGCCACCGGCCACCGGTGGCCAGATCGCTAGGACATCCGAACCGGACATGTGAGCGCTCGCTCTGGCCGCAGGAGGCTGAAACACACCGTTTAACAGAACTAAGTGACAGGCTTCGGTAGGCAACCTCAGTTGATCTATCACAGTTTGCACAGTCGCCTCCTCGGCTACTGTAATTTGAGCTGAGTTCTTGGATGCGCCATCAGGAAGATGGTGCGCAAGCGAGGCATAAAGTTTAACCGTGACATCCATCATGTGAAATCCATCAAGAATGTTTCGCACCTGACAAAAGAAAACAGGGCACCCCATCCTGGGGCGCCCTGTTGATTTTTTGAATCTTTGCCGTGGCATAGGAAAGATCGATCAAAACACCGCTCGGCTTGACTGGATCCAGAGCAGCCCCGGCGCAGCTCTCTCCCTCCACTCTGACTGCCTTAGAACTTCATTCCGATACCGACGCTGAAGATCCATGGTGAAAAGTCGAGATCCTTGGCCACCAGAGCCTGGCCGGCCAGGGGACCTTGACCAGTCCAGGTCGCGTCCGACTTAAGGAACATCTTTTTCACGTCAGCGTTCAGGTACAAATTATTGCCGATGGCCATGTCTGCGCCAGCCTGCAACGTGAAGCCCCAGCCATTATCCACCTTCAGTTTAGAGGCTGCGCCCGAAAGCAGACCGCCAACATCTTCGGCGACGAAGAAGGCGTAGGTCGGACCGGCTCCGACATAAGGTTTGAAGCCGCTGCCCAACTCCATGTGGTACTGCAACAGAAGCGTTGCCGGGATAGCCCAGGCCGAGCCAAGCTCTTTACCGCTGCCTGGGACACCCAGGAGATTGGCAGCACCATTGACATTGTTGAAGAGCTGGCCCTCTGCGTCGACATCGTGCTTGGTCACGCAGCAAATGACCTCAACGGCAAGATTGTTGGTAAGGAAGTAAGTAATGTCGAGTTCGGGAATGATCGCGTTGGAAATATTTGCCTCGGTACCTGGAATTGGCGTTGGATTTCCAAAAGCACCACCAAGGCCGGGTTGAAGCGCGGCCGAATCGATCCCGTCTTCCATTTTCAGGTAAGTCGCGCGCAGCCGGACGAGCCAGTGACCAGCCCACTGGTCGGCAGTTGGAGCAAGCGCATCCTTCATCGAGGCACCGTAATCGGGGCCACCGGCCTGGACGGGTGGCGAAACAACCGCAACGACAGCCGCGATTGCAACCGCCCCCAATCTTCCCAGCGATTTGTTGTGTTTGAACATTAGTTCTTCCCCTCGTTAGCGTGCCGAAAAGCTTAGTATGATCTATTCAGACTGTATCGCACATATCAGTTGGAACTTTTCTTAAACTTGAGTCGCCGATATTAAAAGGGGTCGCAGCCTTGACAAATTCGAAAACGTCTTGATTTAGCGTGCAGTGTTGCATAATCGTACTGTACTTTGGTGCTGAGCAACAGTTTTGCCATCACGACCGTCCTGCCGCCCGTCGTCCGGGCTCCAATGCCGATAGGCGAACCATGACAGCGAGCTGGAGCCTTCGCGGTTTTTGAGACTGGACCGCGCTAGTGTTGCGCATCTGCCCCTTGCCTCCGCTTGCAGCGCGGCTCACCAAGCAAGCCTTCCGATGCAGAAAGCACCACTTAATTAACGAATATGCTGATTGTTTTCCTCATGCCGCAGATATTCTCTCGATCGCCCGCCTCACTTGGGGACGGCAAATGTCTGAGACGGGGCTCTAGAGCCTGAACTTCTCACAGCCGGAAGGAGCAACGGGGCTCCGACTCAGAGAAAGTTGTTTTGCGAGAACGACTTGATCTGAGAGGAGGGTACTCCCCGATGCCGACACAGTGTATCCAGGCCGAGCTTGATTTGGGAAGGTCCGGCGGGCGCAAGCTTGTGGGTGCTTTCGACGGCGGCGCGATCACATCGAACGGCGGCGTGGCGTTGCTGGCCGGCGCTGACCGGAGGCTGAGACTGGCTGAGCGGCTGACCGCCTGCTTCACCGATCACCGCGTTCCGGAGGCCATCAGGCATTCGGTCCCCGACCTCCTACGCCAGCGCATTTTTGGCATCGCGCTCGGCTACGAGGACCTGATCGACCACGACGCACTGCGCTTCGATCCGGCGCTCGCCGCCGTCATCGACAAGCCGGGCGGCGCGCTCGCAGGCAAGTCCACGCTCAATCGGCTGGAGCATGCGGGCAAGATCGGCAGTGACCGACACCACAAGCTGGACCATGATGCAGACGCCATCGAGCGGCTGTTCGTGGACCTGTTTTTGGATGCTCACACCGAACCGCCGGTGCGTATTGTCATCGACCTCGATGCGACCGACGATCCCCTCTACGGCG
>JAHJQI010000186.1 GCA_018819265.1 Alphaproteobacteria bacterium | reverse complement strand
CGGCAAGCCGGTGTTGGGCTGGTTTGGCCAACACTCGGCAAGCCGGTGTTGGGCTGGTTTGGCCAACACTCGGCAAGCCGGTGTTGGGCTGGTTTGGCCAACACTCGGCAAGCCGGTGTTGGGCTGGTTTGGCCAACACTCGGCAGGCCGGTGTTGGGGGTCAAACCAAGGGGATCGGGCTCGACTTGTCGGGGACGATGTAGCCGCGCCGGGCGGCGGGGCGGGCAGCGATCAACTGATACCAGCGCTTTGCGTTGGGGAACTCGTCGATATCGATACGCTGCCATCCGAAGCGGCAGGCCCAGGGAAAGATCGTGATGTCGGCGATCGAGTAGTCGCCGGCAACGTATTCGGATTCGCCAAGCCTGCGGTCGAGGACGCCCCAGAGGCGCGTGGCCTCCGCGCCGTAGCGCTCCTCGGCGTAGGGGGCCTTGCCTGGGTTGTATTTTAGGAAGTGGTGGGCCTGGCCGAGCATCGGGCCGAACCCGCCCATCTGCCACATCAGCCATTCGACCGTGCGCCAATGGGCGTCACCTTGCGGCGGCCACAGCTGGCCGGTCTTTTGTGCAAGATACATGAGGATCGCGCCCGACTCGAACAGCGTCAGGCCCGTGTCCCGGTCGCGGATCGCCGGGATACGGTTGTTGGGACTGATCTTCAGGAAGGCGGGAGCGAATTGCTCGCCGCTGGTGATGTTTATCGGGAAGACATCATAGGGCAGCCCGACCTCCTCCAGCATGATGGAGACCTTTCGGCCATTCGGCGTACTCCAGGTATAGAGTTCGATCGTCATTAGTAGATCCTTGTCAGCATGACCCAGGCTGTGACGGTCAAGGGGGATAGCACGGTCGACATGAGAATTGCAGTGTTGATGAACTTCGGTTCGCGGCCGTACTCCACGCAGAACAGCGCAAGTAGAATGCCGATCGGTGTTGCTGCTGCGACGACCAGCAGATCGGTCAACTGCTCAGGCATCCCCATGGCGATGGCCAGCCCCCAAGTCACCGCCGGGGCGATGACGAGCTTGAGGATCAGGATGAGGCTGAGGCGGCCGATATCGACCGCGCCGGCGGTCCGGGTCGCGAGCTGCGCGCCCATGGCGAACAATGCCAGCGGCGGAAAGGTGGACCCCAGCAATTCGATCGGAGTGCCGATTGCCTGGGGAAGCCGGATTTCGAGGGCCCGCAGGCTGAGACCGAGGATCACGGCTGGGACGATCGGTGTCTCGAAGGCCTTGGCGAAACGCGAGGCGAACGTCGCCTGTCGATCGCCCGGGGCGAGAAGCCACGCGCCGACCGTCACCATCAGCATGGTCATCAGCGCCGTAATGACGGACTGGTGAAGAATGAATTCGGACGGAAACGCCAGTTGCACCAGCGGGATGCCGTAATTGCCGACGTTGGCATAGACGGTCGCCATCGCCATCAGCGGCCCTAAGGCGCGCGGCAGGCCGAATGCCAGGGCCGCCAGCCAGCCGACGGGAATGAGGATCAGGAACTGGACGACGGTGAAATAGGCAACCGGCCAGATTTCGCTCACCGGCTGGCGCGCGGAGGCGAGGAAGTGGACGAGGAAACACGGCATGATGACGATCACCAACAGCCGGTTGATGCTCGCCACATCGAGCCTGATGCGCGCCTGCGTGACATAGCCCAGTGCCGAAATCGCCACGATCGGCAGGGTCACATTGATGGCGATGTCGAAGAAGAGCTGCAATTGCGATGCCTCAGACCGCCGCCGGCGGCATCAAATTCACTTGCCCCGCCGCAGCGCATGCAGCGACCAGCTTCGGCGTTCGTCGCCCGTCAGTCTTGTCATGAATCATGGGAGGTCCCGTGTGTGTCGAGACCTCCTAGTGTCCCGTCTGCGAAGTGATTCAGATTCAGAAGTTCGCTCTCGGCCGAGCCGCGGATGGTAGCGAACTTCTGAAGCATCACACTATCATATCCCCATGCCCAACGACATCATATCCCCATGCCCAACGACGATGGGGTCTTTGTTTGTCTTTCGGATAGGCGCGCTCAGGCGTTCGCGACCCGGGCGTCGGCTGCGGCGAACATCTGGCCTGCGAGGCGGAGCAAGTGCACGCCGATGAACAGCGATACGCCGCACACGGCAATGCCGAGCCAAAGCAGCGGGTAGTAAAAGAGCACCCAGGCGAACGATTCGAAGGCAAGCACGATCAGCGGGTGGACGGATGCACTGACGATCCTGGCTTCCGACAACATAAGCTTCACAGTGACGAACTGGTTTTCGGCATCGAAGTCGCCAAGACTGACCCCGAGCCCCTGGATCTGCTGTTCGAGCGAAAGGATCTGCTGTTCCAGCTCGACCAGCGCGCGCATCTCACCGTCGCGGTTCTTAAGGCCCGACAGGGCTTCGCGGGTCTTCTCCAAGGCGCGGCGCTTGGCCTGCAGGTCTTGGTACTCATTCGTCTTGTCGGCCTTGTCGATGGTGAGGCGGGTCAGTTCGCCGAAGGTCTGCACCTTCTCGACGAAGGCATCGAAGAACTTCGGATCGACACCGACGGCAAGGCGCAGGCTGCGTGCGCCCTTGAGACCCTGGCGCTGTTCGAATTGTATCAGCGCATCCTTTTCTCCGATGAGCTGGCGGATGCGTTCTTCCTCTTTTTCGAACTCCGCCGATTTGAGCCCGATATTGGCGATCTTCTCGTATTTCTGATCGCCGGTCGCAGGGGCTCCACCGACGGGCGCGGACGCCATCGAGGTGATCTTGCGTTTCAGGGACGCGTAGTTCTTGATGTCGGAAGCGAACTCCCACCCGCCGCCGAAATTCGATTGTTCCTGAAGGATGAACCGGGGGCTCGAGTCTCCGTCGAGGTAGCCGAAGCCAAACCGGATGAGGAAGAGCGCGAGGAAGCCAGCGGCGAAAATCAGGAGGGCGGTGCGCAAGGGGGCGTTGTGGGTATCTGGGGAGGACATTGGGGGAAAACCTTCGGTGGGCATGTGAAAACGACGTCCGGAAAAGGCGGTGCAAAAGCGCCCGATTTGGGACGCAGCCGGAGGGGGGAGGGCGGAAAAACCGGTCATTTCCAGCAGGCTGGCGTACACTGCAGGACATCTCATACGTGAAGCGGGCAACTTCATGAACGTCGAAACCTACAACGCATTCTGCAAGTCGCTCCCCCACACCAGCCACGTGGTGCAATGGGGCGGCGCGCACGTCTGGAAAGTGGCTGGAAAGGTCTTCGCAATCGGTAGCTGGAACGACGCCGACGAGGCGCTGTTCGTCACGTTCAAGTGCTCGCCGATGAGCTACGACATGCTGAAAGAGATGCCCGGCTGCCGGCCTGCGCCCTACCTTGCCTCGCGCGGCATGAAGTGGATCCAGCGGACCGGGCCGGAGACGATGGACGACGAGGCGCTGCGCGACTACCTGGAAGAAAGCTACCGGCTCGTGGCGCTTGGACTGCCGAAGAATGTTCAGAAGGAATTGGGGATTGCGTGAGGAGGCGGAGGATCGTCGAGTGTAGGGTGTAGGGTGCGTTAGCGAAGCGTAACGCACCGTTGGCTGTGGCGGCGGCAAGGGCGGCAGTGGCAGTGGCAGTGGCAGTGGCGGCGGGTTACGCTTCGCTAACCCGCCCTACACGTTGCGTTTTTTTCGAATCTCGCGTGCTTACTCGTGAGGAGGCGGAGGATCGTCGAGTGTAGGGTGCGTTAGCGAAGCG
>JAHJQI010000229.1 GCA_018819265.1 Alphaproteobacteria bacterium | reverse complement strand
CTGACACCAGGCGCTGACAGTTTCCTCCTGGCTCTCGTAATACTCCATGATCCTCTCTTCCATCTCGCTTACTTCCTGATTGGCCATCCGGCGGAGTCTTCGGTCACGCATGGGACCTCCATGTTGCATCTTGGCCGCCCTTGCTATTGTGGACCGGGGGAACTTCATGTTATGCCTCCTCGATGACCATTCTTGGATACTGGAGAGAAAATTCATCTGCTTTGCGGAAGGTCTTCATCCAGGGAAGACAGTCTCTGATCTCTTCAAAGCATTTCCAACAGATTAGGAACTCCCGAGGAGACCCAACGATAAAGGAATCTCCCGGGAAGTTGAACTTAGTAGTCTGGCAGGCGGCGCACTTCATTTCTTTTCCTGAGTGTAGAAGCTCTCCTGGTCTATTTCAAGAGGAGGCTTCGAACGAGGGGGGATCTTTCCTAAGTCCCTACAATTGCCAAGAGAACAACTCCTAGAAGGAACCATATTACAGCTCCCATAACTAGAAAGAGAAGAAAAGAGAGCATTGTCTCTACTACCCATCTAAACATCTTACTCCTCCCTTTTCAAGATATCAGAGAGAAATCTCTCCCTATCTCCATCATTGTAGAGATTATAGACCGGAATCCCCTTTGCCTGGGCTGCTCTGATGGCGTAGCCTGTTCCCCCGCTAGCAAGTCCGTCCGCTGTCCAACAAACAACAAACAGGGAGGGGGTCTTCCTATCTACCCCTTCTATCTGGAGCATGTTCCTTGCGAGGAGATTCTTCACGTATGGGCGAAAGGAATCAAAGTTTCCTCTCACCACGTATTTCTTAATCTCCTCAAAGCACCAGAGGGGGATTTCTTCGTTGGGAAGGAAGATCTCCTTGAGGGAAGTAACCCCACGTTCGAAAGCAGAATCGGCACCCTGAGCTCCCCCAGAGCGAAGGGTGTATCCCATCTTCTCCAGGTGGGTAGCAATCCCCTCCATCTCCGTCAGAACATCATCGGGGGTCTCTCGACTTCCAATGCCGGCGTAGGGCTTATATTCCGGCGTGGTTGTTCCCTGTACTGCTTTGTTATTAGGGAGAGGTTTAGACGGGATGGGAGAAAAGAGATCTTCGTGGTCCTTCAACCATGTCTTAGCTGCTTTCGTCTCAGACGAGCTTTCTTCTGGGATGGTCTCTGGTACCCCGGAGGTTTTGGAAGAGCCTGTAGGAGCATCCTGACACAATTCAGAGCGTATCTGCATCAGGAGCTTGCCTAGGTGATTCTTGCCGGGGATCTTTGCGCAGCGTGGACAGGAACAGTCTCCCCAGAAGTTGTCATGCCAGGTGTTTCCCTCAATGAGGGGACGATCTCCGGTAGAGAGGAGTCTTTCCCGGAGTCTTTCTCCATAGAACTTTCGGCGAAGGAGATCTTCCATTACTGAGAGCTTGATCTCTTCCCAGTCAGGGCGGAGGGTGATCCTCCTTCCCAATCTCTTGGATTGACCCGGATTTGTGCAGTTGCGAATAACGTCTCTCTCAGGGCGAAGAAGTGTTTTTGCTGCTTGGTAGGCATGCTCGGTCGAAGTGTAGATATCTCCCTCGTAGTGAATGGTGCAGGGGTAGAAATTGGAGAGAAACCGGTGCTCTTCCTTGTGGAAGTCGGTAATGGGAGTATTATCCCCGGCGGGAGTTTTTACCTGTTGTGGGGAGGGGAAATCCCCCTCGGGAAGGATTTCAACCTCCAATCCTATCTTCCTCGCGACGGATGCCAGGTATTCCTTCAAGAGATGTCGATGACAAAACCCTGCCCGGCAATAACAAGCAAGAACAAGAGTCTTCCCCTTATGGGTAGAGAGAAGAACTTCCCAAGCATCCCGGTTCTCCCGATAAGATGAGATCATCATCTCCCGATATCGCTGGGTATACTCCTCCTCGGAAATACTCCCCTTCTTATATCCCATCACTAGAGCCCAAGTCGGCGCAAAGATCTTCGATCCCGACTTCACAGTTACATCCAGAACTGTATGTCCTAGTTCTGAATACTGCTTTGCTGCTGAAGAGTAAAGTTGGGTAGTGGTAATGGTAAGCATGGAAAACTCCTTTTGGAGAGATGGGAAGAAACTTAGGTGAGACTAGTTCAGGATGAGGAAGATCTTGTCGCCCTTCTCAGGGTCATAGGAGGAGATGGCTTTGATTGCTCGGTCGACGCCTTCCAGGTATTCTTCCTCCCAGGACCCCGGCGGGTATTCCATGATGATATCAATCAACCTCTCCCGGACCCTCTTTTTTACCTCATTGGTGGTCACTGTTG
>JAHJQI010000019.1 GCA_018819265.1 Alphaproteobacteria bacterium | reverse complement strand
TGGGATAATGCGTGCGGGCGATCTGATGGGCGAGGTCAACGCGGCCGCAGGTAACGGTGAGGAAGAACCGCAGCGCGGAGGCCTGCGTGTTCATCTTCGGGGGCTGCGCACCTTGGGCGATCTGATCGGCCTGGAAGCGGCGCAGACCATCGCCGGTAACCGTATCGGGCGAGCGGCCCAGGAACTTCGCCAGCACTTCGACGTGCTTGATATAATCGTGCTTGGTCTTGTCGCCGAAGTTGCGGTTCGTCATGTCCTGCAGCATGCGGCGGCGCAGATCGCTGATGGGCTTCTCGAAATGAGGGGCGGTCATCGGGGGCTCCTGTCTTGAGTGAGGTTGCAAACCCATCGATCCTCAAGACGGGACGCCTGACACGTTATCGCTTGCTTCTCAGTTGGTTAGCGCCAACCTCGCCCCTCGCGCCGACATGCGCGCAGCGCACTCCCGCGGAAGCGGGTTCGTTCTATGGGATGTCTCGTCAACGTAAGCCAGTCTCTTGACCCGTCGCATTCCGTCTCCCGTCAACAACGCCTCTGCAAATAACGGGGCCGCCCTTCGGCCAGGGGGCCTTTGGTCGCGCTCTATGGCGCGGGCTGTAGGGGCCCGCGCCACGGAGCCGCCCGGGGTTCAGTGATCGCTGCCAAGGATCACTGCGACGACGGCGTCTCCGCCCTCGCGGGTGACGATCGCTCGGCCGGACAAGGTTGATACCGCCGCTAAGCGACTGAGACGGCCATGGCGACAAGCCGTCCGGACTCACCAAAAAGCAGGCCGCTGTCTGCTTTCCTCCGCCGTCCTCATTCGCGGCGAAGGACGGCTCCGGAAAGCAGGCCAGCGACGGGCAGGAACCCTGCCGCTTTGCGGCCATCGATGCTTGCGCATCGGTGCGTTCGTTGTTCAAAAATCCAGACCGCAATCAAGATCGCAACCCTTGGCTATCCATCTGAAAAACAACATGAAAGCACGAGAAATTGCTTGAACAAAATGAGAACAAGTGGTATGGTTTTGACATCGGAGAGTTGAAGAAAATACCCCATTAGTCGAGCGTTTTGGAGGTGTTGTGCGATGCCGAAATCGACCCTGACCAACCAGTCGAAACCGTCCTGTGATAGCGATACGCGCGACATCTATCGGACCATCACCGATAAGATTATCGCGGCCATCGAGAACAACCCCGGCGAGCCGGTAATGCCATGGCATCGCGGTGGCGTCCGTCCCGTCATCCCAACCAACGCCGCGACGGGCAACGAGTATCGCGGCGTCAACATTCTGTCGCTTTGGGTCACGTCGCTGGAACGCGGTTATGACAGCGGCACCTTCGCGACCTACAAGCAGTGGGCATCGCTCGGCGCGCAGGTTCGAAAAGGCGAGAGCGCATCGCCCATCGTGTTCTATCGCGAGATCGAGAAGGCGCGCGACGGCGGGACGGGCAACAGCTTCACGCCCGGCGAGGATGCCGAAGCCGAGACCATCCGCATGGCGCGCGGCTATTGGGTGTTTGCCGCCGAGCAGGTCGAGGGCTACGTGATTACCCCG
Source organism: Alphaproteobacteria bacterium (assembly GCA_018819265.1). GTDB lineage: Bacteria > Pseudomonadota > Alphaproteobacteria > Rhizobiales > Hyphomicrobiaceae > Filomicrobium. The sequence goes on along the minus strand of JAHJQI010000019.1, from coordinate 3,873 downwards.
GAGTTGCCCGCAAATCCGATTGAGCGCATCGCCGACGCCTACGTGGCCGCGACCCGAGCCAAGGTCATCGTTGGCGGCAGCCAAGCCTATTATCGCCCGTCGACCGATACCATCCACATGCCGGACGAGGCGCGGTTTTTCGATACCGATGGCCGGACGCGGTCACTCGCGTTTTTTCAGACGCTGCATCATGAACTCGCGCATTGGACGTCTGCGGACAGAAGGCTGAACCGCCAGCTTGGTAAGCGCTTTGGTGACGACGCCTATTGTGCGGAAGAGGTGATCGCCGAGACCGCAGCCTGCTTTATCGGCGCACGCCTCGGCATCGCGCCCGAGCCGCATCCCGACCACGCGCGCTATATTTCACACTGGCTCACCGTCATGAAATCTGACGCCCGCGCCATGTTTGCCGCCGCCGCGAAGGCACAAGAAGTTGTGGCCTACCTCGACGTATTGCAACCCGACGCCACGCGCGCGCGCGTGGCCGCGTAGGCCAACCCGAAAACTCACACCCACCAACCGGCAGGCGGGACACAGCCCGCCGACGCCCGAGACTTTGCGCCCGCACCACAACCGTTCAACCGCAACCATGAAGGAGCACGTCTATGCTGCGCGACCTGCATCACATCCCGCTTGATCAACTGAAAGTCTCAAAGCTCAACGCCCGCCGCCACGGTGCGAAGGATATCACAAGCCTTGCCGCCTCGATTGCCGCGATTGGCGTCCTGCAGCCGCTGCTGGTCCGGCGCAACTGCGACGGCTTCGAGATCGTCGCCGGACAACGGCGCTACCTCGCCGTGAAATCGCTCGACGCCGACGGCAACGAGACCGCAAGCCCGCTGCCCTGTGTCATACTCGAAGCGACCGGCGATGCCACGGCCATTGAGGCATCGCTCGCCGAGAACATCGAACGTCTGCCGATGGACGAACTCGATCAGCACGAGGCATTCATGGCGCTCAAGCGCAAAGGGCTCGGCGAACCCGACATCGCCGCCCACTTCGGCATCTCGGAGCAGATCGTCAAGCGCCGTCTCGCCATCGCAAGCCTGATCCCCGACGTGCGCCGCCTCTACCGCCAAGGCGAAATGGACGCCAAGACGCTGCATCTGCTGACACTCGCGACCAAGGAGCGGCAGAAGGCCTGGGTGCAATTGGTCACTGATCCAGAACAGGCGCCGCCGCCGTTCTGGCAGCTGAAAGCGTGGCTGCTCGGTGGGGCGGAGATTTCCTGCAAGGCCGCGCTGTTCGACGAGGCGCTCTACACCGGCCCAATCGCCACCGACCTGTTCGGCGAGGATCGCTTTTTCACCGACGCCGAGGAATTCTGGCGCTTGCAGAACGTGGCCATCGCCGAGCAACGCGACAAGCTGCTGGCATCGGGCTGGGGCGAGGTGATTATCGTTCCGCCAAACGAGCGCTTCCAGGAATGGGACCACGAGCCGGTCTCAAAAGCGAAGGGTGGCGCGGTCTACATTGATGTCGCGCCGGATGGCTGTGTTGCTATTCACAAGGGATTTCATCCAAGCTGCGACCGACAGCGGGCTAGGCGCGCCGCCGGTCAAGACGACGCCAGCGCCTCCGAGGCAACGACCAACGAGCGCCCCGAAATAAGTGCGCCGCTGGCAAACGTCGTTGACATTTTACGTCACAGCGCCGTGCGGCTGGCCGTGGCGAGTGCGCCGGGAATCGGCCTGCGACTTGTGCTGGCTCATATCCTTGGTGGATCGCGACTGTGGACTGTCGATGCCGACCTGCAGACGCCGCACAACGAGACCATAGCCGCGTGGCGCGACGGTTTGCCGACGCAAGCGGCGTTCGCAGAATTGAGACGCGAGGCCATCGCCCGGCTCGGGCTCGACGAAGAGGCGCTGGTCGCCCGCGATTCCAGCGGCGAACGGACGGCAACGATCTTTGTGCGGCTGCAAGACATGCCGGATGACTCCGTGCTAGCGCTACTCGCCATGGCCATGGCCGACACGCTGGTCATGGGCACGGGATTGATCGATACCCTCGGGCAAACGCTCGCCGTCGATGTCGGCCAGCACTGGCAGCCCGACGACCTGTTCTTCGATCTCGCCAAGGACCGCGAGGCCGTAAGCGCCATGTTGACCGAGGTCATCGGCGAGACGGCGGCGCGATCCTACCTCACCGAGACCGGCACCAAGAAAAAAGCGATCATCCGCAAGGCGCTGTCGGGCGACGGTCGAACCAAGGTCGAGGGCTGGCTGCCGGGATATGTACGGTTTCCCCAGGAGCAATACACCGGGAGGCCGTTGACGGCGCGGTAGGAAGCGATGGCGTATGGTCCAGAGCAATATAACCGCAGCGTTGCACGCTGACATAGCCGCCGTTTGACCATGCCAGCCCCGCCCGATGACGATGAAATGGAACCTGGGCGCGACGTGCTGGTGTCAAAGGCAATTGAGCTATGACCGGAAGTTGGTGACGGCGGGAATCGGGAAGGCGGCAAATCGTGGGGTTGCTTGACGACCTCACTTCTCCACCGAAGGAGGAGTGATATGCCGTGCCCAACGATAACGTCGTCCGACTGATTCAGCCAGGGGCCTTCGACGACCAACTCACGGAACTCCTGCGCAACGGGGCCCGTGCCCTGCTGGCGCAAGCGGTCGAGGCCGAGGTCGCCGGCTTCCTCGCCAAGCATGCCGAATGCAAGACCGAGGACGGCCACCAGCGTGTCGTGCGTCACGGTCACCTGCCCGAGCGCGAGGTGATGACCGGCATCGGTCCGGTCGCCGTGCGTCAGCCGCGCGTGCGTGATCGCGGGGTGGCGGCCGATGATCCCCGCCGCATCAGGTTTTCGCCGTCGATCCTGCCGCCCTACATGCGGCGCTCCAAGTCGATCGAGACGCTGCTGCCGATCTTGTACCTCAAAGGCATCTCGACTGGCAATTTCTCCGAGGCGCTGGCGGCCCTGCTCGGCAAGGATGCGGCAGGCTTGTCTGCCTCCGCTATCGGCCGCTTGAAGGACGGCTGGCTCGACGAGCACGCCCGTTGGCAGAAGCGTGACCTGTCAGCCAGGCGATACGTCTACGTCTGGGCGGACGGCATCCATCTCGAAGCGCGCCTCGAAGACGAGAAGCAGTGCATTCTCGTCTTCGAGGCGCGACACCGGAAGGTCGCAAGGAGCTTGTCGGGTTCACCGATGGCGCGCGGGAAAGTGCGCACGATTGGCGCGAGCTGCTGCTCGATCTGAAGCGGCGTGGCCTTGATGCGCAGCCGGAACTGGTCATCGCCGACGGCGCGCGTCGCGCTGAAAGCGCGCCTTCGGCACGACGGTTCTGGAAAGCAGCCGGCGAAGTCTGGCCGAAAACGCGCGAGCAGCGCTGCTGGGTGCACAAGACCGCGAACGTCTTGAACAAGCTGCCGAAGAGCCAGCAGCCGAAAGCCAAACGCGCATTGCAGGAGATCTGGATGGCCGAGACGAAAGCCGACGCCGCGGTCGCGTTCGATGCCTTCATCGAAAACTATTCGTTGAAATACGAGAAGGCCGCCGACTGCTTGGCGAAGGATCGCGACGCGCTGCTGGCGTTCTATGATTTCCCCGCCGAACACTGGAAGCATCTGCGCACGACCAACCCGATCGAGAGCACCTTCGCGACGGTTCGGCATCGCACCATCCGGTCGAAGGGCTGCCTCTCGAACAAGACCGCGCTGGCCATGGTGTTCAAGCTGGTCGAGGGCGCGCAGCGATCATGGTGCCGTCTCGACGGACACGCCCAGTTGCCATGTGTGGACGACACCCGCGTTGCAAGAGGAATCTGGCGAGTCTGCTTGCGGTCGGGTGCAAGTCATGTGTCCGGCCTGTTGTCGCGGCGCATGACCGCTGGCCCTGATGTGATCCGCGGAAAGAGT
>JAHJQI010000185.1 GCA_018819265.1 Alphaproteobacteria bacterium | reverse complement strand
TGAATATCGGCTCATCTGACAAGCCGAAAAGGCGCCCGAGGGTCTCTACATCTACACGCCACAAGCCTTCGGCGACGCACAAGCGGAGGCCTTTCACGAAGGCTTCCACCGCACATTCGGCCAGATTGCCGATTTTCCGTTCATGGGCAGTTCCGCGGATGAACTGATTGTCGGCTGGCGTCAGCACATCCATGGCAAGCTCGTGTTCTTTTATGCCGTCACTCCTGACGGCGCGATCGTCATCCAAGCCATCTTCCATAGCGCCCAGAACGTCCGCAAGCACATGCTCGACGACTGAACAAGTGCCGGCCCTTTCCGCCCGCAATCATCCTTCCACGATCCAGCCGCGGCAATCGCCGGTGTTAACGCAGCATAACGCGCGTTTCCCTTTTCGATGGGCTGGCCCATCTCATTGCAGCTTGCTCCTGACTTTTCGCACGGCGCGCCGTCGCTGCAACCCCGCCAAGTAAACTTGGGGGGTCGGACTCTGCTTACGCAGGCCGCCTCGTCCTGACGGACTTCGGTTCCGCTCTCAGCTTTCCGCCGTGCTCCCGAAAAGTCACGGCTGCAATGGAGCAGCCCAAGAACGAAAGGAAACACTCATGAAAAACGCAAACCAACATCCGACGCAGCGCACCGCGTTCCGTCCCACGACAATGGGAGGTGCCCTATGACGACCGTCAAAGACCTCATCACGCATCTGACACGCGCCTATGACGCGGATGCCACCATCGCCGTTGCCATCTGGCAGGTCGGGGACGTGCATACCGAGGCGCAAGAGCTGGGGCTCACCGTCACCGACGATGTCGCCGCCCAGATCCTCACCCTCGTCTGCGAGGAGGCCGTGGCGTTCGCGCCGGATACGATCGGGTTCCATCTCGACCAACTCGATCAGGGAGGTGCGTGATGCCGATAGAAACCTGTGAATGCTGCGGTCGCGACCTCGACTGGAGATGGGAGGAAGCCTTCGAGAAGTTCGGCTTCAACGATGGTGACGGTCTCGTCATGACCCACAGCGTGGCCGACGTCCTCAGGGGCGCCGGCTACACGCTCGACATCCGCCCGTGGGGGCTGCACAACACCGTCATCGTCTCGATCCAGTGCCCGACACGCGGCGAGATCATGCCGAAGAGCCATCCCGCAATCACGATCGGGTACGACAACCCGCGGCGCTATCTCCCCGAGGATATCATCGACCTGCTCGATGACGCGCTGTCATAGCGAACCCTGAATAGCCCACGCGAAGCCCGCGAGTCATCTCGCGGGCTTTACGCTTTTATTCGCATTCCCACGCTTCTCTGCACATTTATCGATGGCCGGATTATATGCCCTGCCCTCTCCTGCCCTGCCGCCTTAGCGTTTCAGCTCGGTTTCAACTTCGCGGTGATTGGATTCCTAATGCACCTTGGTTTTGCACCGTGGTGACTTCGGGCGTGCGTGTCATGACAGTATGGCACGTCATGACCCTTGTGACCTTTCAGGCATGGCTGCTGGCACGCGGTTGGCGGCATGTTTGACGCATTTGCGCTGCCATGACCCGTGATGCTTTCCCTCATGTTTGCGCGTAATGACCTTCCATTCAATAAGGTTTACTATTCTATTGTTTTTAATACGCTTTTATTATCGGCATCGTGATGCTGCGTAATTGCGTCGGCAATTGAATTTTTGATTGCTCCGGGTTTGCAATTTTTCTTGCGCCGGAGTTGTTAATCTGGTTTTCTATCGATTGGATTTCGGAATAAGGAATAGCAAGATATGTTTTTCGGAACGAAAAACTGGTGAAGGGGGCCTGGCGCCGCCCCCTTCTTGACCGGACGCTGACGCGTCACGGTCAATTCAACCCAGCTTGGGGCCATCGGAGATGACCCGGGGCAAAGGTGCAGCCCAAGGCGCAAGTGGTGGCACCGTGATGGTGCGATCATGGTGCCGTTGACGGTCCGGTTTGGCCCGCAAGCGGGTCTGGCGGATGACGGCCGATGACACAGCGTGGCTTCGACGCCTCGAATCGACGTGCGTCGGTTCTGCATCACGTGATGATGCGGTCACACCGTGACGACACACCTGTGATGTCACACCGTGACCCGGAGTAGTTCTGAGTACATTCAGCGTAATCAGGCCGGCAACATGAGTGACGAGATTGCACAGACCGACGACAGGCAACGCCTGCCACAGTGTGGCAGTGCGAAGCGCGCGGGTGGCCGGCCGACACTGGCGCTCGAGGCGCGGCGCAGCGAACGGATCTCGTTCGGCGTGACCAAGCGGCAAAAGGCAGCCTTCCTGGTCGCCGCTGCGGAAGCAGGACTGTCGTCTAATGATTTTGCGCGGGAGGTTTTGTGTCGCGATGGCGCCCGTGCTGGGTTGGGGGCCTGCCATCGCGCCAAAGGGGCGCCCGTGTTCGAATTGGTCGATGCGCTCTCCCGGATCGGCGCGGATCTGTCTCGATTACACTTCATCGCAGATGAGACAGGTGTCGTCCCTGAGGGTCTCGACAGTGTGGTCGCGCGGCTCGACGGCAAGCTCGACCATCTGATCGTCGCCGCGGGTGTTGCAGCGGAGCTGGAGCACTATCGCGCGCGGCTCGAAACGATCGCGACGCAGCTTGAGGCCCGCGGTGCCATGACCGATCGCGCGCGCGGCATGATTGCGCGGTTCGATGCGGTCGTGGCCAAGGTATTGTCGACATGATCCCGCGCGTTGCCAAGCTTGGGACAGGGTTCGTCGGCGCCGGTCTTTATTACATGCACGACAAGCGTGATGAGGGCCTCTCAGCGGCCGAAGCCAAACGACCTTCAGCGGCGGAGTATTTCCTGTCCGACAAGGGACCCGCCCAGACGGCAAAGCGGGTCGGGTTCACCGCGACGCGCAATCTCGCGACAGATGATCCCATGAAAGCGCTGCGGCAGATGGCGTTCACCGCCGGGCATGCGCACGAGATCCGGGTCAATGCCGTGACGGCTGCCGCCAAGGCCGCAGGCATGAGCTACGATGCCTATGTGCGCGAGGCCAATCCGTTCCGCGGGCGCAAAGGCGAAAAGCCCGTCTATACGCTGTCGCTTGCCTGGCAGCCCGGTGATGTTACTGCAACCAAAGAGACGATGCTGAAGGCGGCCGACGAGGTGCGCCATGTGCTGGGGCTGCAGGACCACCAATGCGTCATCATCGAGCACACCGACACCAAGCATCCGCATGCCCATCTGATTTTCAACCGGGTGCATCCGGCGACCGGCAAGTACGCATCTGTTGCCAATGACCGCCTGAAACTATCACAGTGGGCGCTCGATTGGGAAAAGCGGCACGGCAGGGTCGTCTGCCCTGCGCGCGAGCCGAACCATCAGCAGCGCGAGGAGAACCGCGTTCGGAAGGTCGAGGCGCGGGTACGTGGGGAGCCACGTGCAAAGTCCGGCTACGTCAAGAATAAGGGCTTACCGCCATCCGAAATCGAATTCTGGATGAAGCACGGCAATGCGAACCTCACAGCCGTGCGCGCTGCGCGGGCCGACTACCAAAAGCAGGATCACGAGACGCATCAGCGCGTCACTGCGCGCAAACTCGCCGATGTCGATTTGCACCACGAGCGCGCCAATGGGCGAACACTCGACCGGATCGAGCGCACCCTCAAGGTGCTGACGCGGCAGCCCCCTGCCCGGCGGGAGAAAAAGCCGGCCTCCCTTCTCGATGTCGTATTCGGCGCGGTCAGAGGTGCTGCCTTGGGGATCGTTGCCCGCATCGCCAACAGGACCGACATCGCCAAGCTTGAAAAAATCAAGACGCAGCTCCGGCGCGAGCGCGATATCCGGCGCGCCGAGGTCATCGCCGACCGGCGCAGGGCCTACCAGAAGATGGAGCGAATCCATGCTTGGCAGAACTGGCTTGATGAAAAGCGCTGCCGCAGCTATCGCGACAGCGATACGCGCGACTGGCGCGCACGCTGTGACCGTTGGGATCTCGCTAAGATCAAGCCGCCCCTGTTCGGCACGGTCGACGTGACGTTCTACGACGTCGCCGAAAGCCGCGATGCGCGGCAGGCGTTGGATGACCGCCGCAAGCTGTTGCAGCCCATCGAGATGAAGCCGATCGTGCCTGAGCAAAACAACCGAGCACCAAACCCGCAGTTACCCTCCCCTCAACTTCCGGGGGCGCCGTCACAGAACAAGTTGCCGTTCGTGAAGCGTGATCCCGAGAAGCATGCGGCAGAGGTTGCGGATCGCGCCAAGCAACGGATGGCGGAACGGGGCGAGCGGACCCGCGAGCAGGGCCGGGCATCAGGGCGCAAGCGCAGGCCACGACCGCGGTGATGGGGGGGCAACTGCCGTTGGTTAAAGACGAATCCCACAAGCGGCCATCGGTGGCCTAACGATCGCCGAGCCAACTCGTGACGTCGACCACGTCCGGAATCGGCGGTAGTTCATCAGCGCTTCAAATGTCGATCTCCTCGCAAGGGCCCATCGCACTGAAGCGAAGTGTCGGGTTGAGATTGATAATTCTTAACGACAGACTAGCATGAGTTCTTTCCTCAGTGATTTTTACGGGGCGCCATGACCACATTGCTCGAATGGAGCGCGGATCTGCCTGAGTGGGCGCGCGACGCATTGCGCCGCATTGCGGTGAGTGATGCGCTTCCGCAAGAGGACCGCGACGCGGTCAAGGCTCGGATTAGGATTGCGCAGGGGATTGCAGTCAACGGAGAACACCCTTGCGTGCCGCTTGGCGAAGACCACTTGCCCGCCGCAGCTGGTGACGGAGGTGCGACCATCCTCTGTGGCCTCGGGCCGGTCCAGAATGTTGATAGGCTCGCTAACGATCAAGAGCTGCGGATGGCCGTGGAAGGGATTACGCTCGTCTACGGCCACAACGGCAGCGGCAAGAGCGGCTACGCCCGTGTGGCCAAGAAACTGTGTCAGGCCCGGGTCGTCGACGCTCTTAGAGGAGATGTCTTCGCGGACGCACCCGCACCACCTGCCGAAGCGCGCGTTCGTTACAGAATGCCTAATCAGGAAGTGCGGGAGGAACGCTGGCTAGATGGCGAGGCAGCCCTTACGGCGTTAAAGCGCATCAACGTGCTCGACAGCGCAAATGCACGGGCCTACATCGATCGGGAAAGCGAGATTACGTTCCTGCCCCGCGAAATTGAAATCGTGACGCGGCTTGGGGAGCTTTACTCGGCGCTCAGCACGGAGTTTGCCAGAGAGGCGGATGCGATTGCGCAACAGTATCGCGTTGCTTACGCAGTGGGCAGGTCCCTTGTACCCGCGACTGCATTTGCTGAGATTCCTTCTGAGCAATCCTTGCGTGATGCAGGCGCTTGGGACGAGGTTAAGGCGCAAGAACTGGCAGACCTGACAGCGATGCTGTCACAAGACCCGCGCGCTCTTGCGCGGGCGCGGCGCAGAATATCGGATTCTCTAACGGCTCTAGCAGACAGTTACGAAACGGCGAACTCTGGTCTTAGTGATGAACGGGTGGCGGCGATCAGTGCGAGGATAGCAAGTGCCCGCACAACCGCACAGGCCGCAGCTCTGTCAGCGCGGGAGCGCTTTGCCGATCAGGTGATCGAGGGCACGGGCACAAACGCCTGGCGGCTCATGTTTGAACACGCCCGCCAGTTCGCCGCGGAAAGTGGCTTACGCCAGCAAGACGAAGCGTTCCAAGAAGGCGACCCTTGCCCTACCTGCCAGAACCCGCTGGACGCGGCCGGGGCTCAGCGCCTCCAGCGGTTTGACGATTTCGTCCACAGCCGGGCCACTGCCAATGCGGAGGCGGCACGCAACGCCCTCGATCAGGAGCGCGAAACCTTGCAGGGGTTGCAGATTGCAGCCGGCGATGCGACGGCGCGCGCGCTCGCCGAATATCGAGCGCTTGGCGAGGCGGAAGCGGCCACTTTCAATGCGGCAATTGATTTCGAGGCTGGTCTGCGACACCGGTGCGCTACCCTACTCGCAGGAATAGAAACAGGACAGGCCGCCGACGTTGCCGCTCTGCCCGATAACGTGGTCGGCCGCTTGCGCGCCGAAATCGTTCGGGTTGATGCGGAAGCAGCGGCATTTGAAGCGCGGCCCGACGGTGATCCGGCGCTGGCCGCCCGCGCAGCAGAGCTCAGGGATGCTAAACGCCTATCCGAGGAGCTCGAAGCGGCATTGCTACGCCGGGCGGAGTTGGTACTTCGCCAACGCGTGCTAAATTGCAAAGCCGCCCTAGCCACGGAGCCCGTTTCTCGCTTCACCACGCAGCGCCGGCGCGAACTCGTAACGCCAGAACTGCGTCGCCGTATTGAAGATGAAGTGAAGCGTCTGGATCTTTCACACATCCCGTTGCGTGTGGCGGAGTCTACATCCAGGGGCCGCAATTTCTTCGACCTCGCACTCGACACGCGCCAGAACGCCAGGAAATCTCAGGTGCTCAGCGAGGGCGAGCAGACAGCGCTTGGCCTCGCTTGCTTCCTCGCGGAGATTAGCCGCATCCCCGGAAACCACGGGATCATCGTGGACGATCCGGTCTCATCGCTCGATCACCAGCGCTTGCGCAAGGTGGCTGAAAGACTCGTCGATGAAGCTACCGCCGGACGACAGATCATCGTGTTCACTCACAATCTCGTATTCTATCAGGAGGTAATAAGCGCCGCAGCCGCGCACAACCCTCCAGTGCCCCTGCTGCAAAACCTTATTTGCAAATCCGATGCTGGCGGCTTCGGGATCGTAACGGAGAACGACGAGCCCTGGATCGCCAAGAAAGTGGCGCAGCGGATCGAAGTGCTGAGAACGAAGCTTGCCACCATACCAAACGAGGCCGACAGGGAGTCGGAGGCGTACAGAGCTCTCGCGAAAGATTTCTACACTGACCTGCGTGAAACATGGGAGCGGTTGGTCGAGGAGGTTCTGCTTGGCGGTGTGGTCGAGCGCTATGGAGCTGCAGTCAAAACGCAAAGCCTGAAGGGCGTCGTGGTCGAGGATGAGGACTACCGGACGATCTTCCACGCGATGAGGCGAGTGTCGGAGCGTTCCGGGCATGACATGCCCGCTGGGAGGCAGATTCCGGTCCCTGACAAAGCGGAGATTGGCCGTGATCTCGATGCCATAGTTCAATATCGAACAGCCGCCAACCATCGCAAAAATAGGCTTGAACAGCAGCGCCGAGCCCTCGAAAATCCTCCGGCGGCTCAAGTTGGCTGACGTTAAGAAACCTCACGGCTGAATTAGGCTTGCGACGCCTGATCGGCATCGAGCGAGTACCTGGCATTGCGTCTGCCCCCTCATCCTTCTGCAAGATCTCAAGTCGAGCAAATCCATGATGTCATACAGCGCCGTGCATCGAAGGAACCTGCAGCGGCTTTCCGTGGCGCATCTCCCTCAGGCGACAGTTAGTGGCCCAACTGCGGACGTCGTCGGTGGCACTGACCAGCCCCAACGCAGCGTTCCCGCATTGCCGCCTTTCTCCGCCGTGTGTCGATTGGGCAGCAAGTCGAGGTATCCCAAAAGCCGTCATCGGCCGATTGCCCGGTGACGAGGTAGCCACATCCGCCGACGATGTCTGCAGTCGAGGCTACTTCGACCGTCGGCAATGCGATGGAATCCGCGTCCCGCAAGTCATGACATTAGATCAGCTCTGCGTGATGTCGGTAGTACCCTGGAAGCCGACAGTTAGTGCCCGTTGCGATTGAGCCTTGTCGTCGGTTGAGCCAACCTCGCTGATTGTCCGCACTGAAGGGTATTGGGTCGGTGTTCCAGTTCCGCGCCGCGACTTCCCGCAGCAGGAGGTTTAACTGACGTGCCCAGCAACAACGGGTACTCATACTCATCACCCCGTCTCGACGATCTTTGAGCTCTGGCCTTATGTCCGGACCGCAAGTGCTTATGCGGGTATCTATAGCAGATCCCCTCTATTGGCTTTTACCGGAAAGTGTGTCCGCCATTAGGATTGCTGCCGCTGATCCTGCTACTTTGTAGCCAGAGTGCACGTCTTTTGTGCCAAGCACGTCAGTAAAGTCATGCACAACAACGTTTGCCGGCACTTCGTCCGGATTGGCCGGACCGCTTGAGCCCAGCATCCCCGAGATGTGCAGCGCGGCGGACAATCTCTTCAGTATTGCATCGTTGCGAGAATACATCACATGAAGCGTCTCGATCTCTGCGATACCATTTTTTACTTCGTCGTCTTCAAGCACTTCATAAGTCAGGTCGGGAGCCAGCCAGAAAACGCGCCGCACGTTCCGAAACGCCTTCTGGTTTTTCCTCATGGCGTCGGCCACAACGAGGCAGCCCATGCTGTGGGAAATGATGTCGATCTTTCGCTTCCCGTTCTCACTGGCAAGCAAATCAAGCAGGGCAACAAGGCCCGGAGCACCCTCGCTGCGTGCCCACACCGCATCGGCACCGTATTGGCCGATCTCCCACGACAAGGTGGGGTTTCTTATGCCCTGCTGACCTGCCCCCGACTTTTCGGACCAGCGATAACTTGAGAGACTGCCTCTGATTTGGGAGGCAGAGATGCGCAAGTCAAGATTTACGGACGAGCAGATGGTGGCGATCCTGCGCGAGGCGGACGCGGGGCCGATCGCAGGGTTGGCCAAGCGGCACGGCATCAGCGAACAGACGATCTACACGTGGCGCAAGCGGTTCGGCACGATGCAGTCCGACGACGTTCGCCGGCTGAAGCAGCTGGAGACGGAGAACGCGCGGCTGAAGAAGCTGGTGGCGGAGCGCGACCTGGAGATCGAGGTGATGAAGGAGATCAATGCAAAAAAATGGTGAGCGTGCCGGCTCGCCGACGTGGTGTTGCGTACGCGAGGGGCAAGGGCCTGTCGCAACGGCAAGCTTGCACGCTGATCGGCGTCGGACGGTCTGCGTTGCATTATCGATCGAAGACGACTGAGAAGGATGCGCCGGTGTTGCAGCGTATGAGCGAGTTGTCAGCGCAGTATCCGCGTTACGGCTACCGACGGATCGCGATCTTCCTGGGTCGCGATGGACACAAGATGAGCTTCGGGCGCGCCTATCGCCTGTGGCGGGCGGCGAAGCTGCAACTACCGCGCAAACGTCCGAGAAAGCGCATTGCCACCGGGCGGCCGCGGCCTAATGCGCCGACTGGTGCGAACCAAGTGTGGTCTTACGACTTCGTATTCGACTGGGCCGCCAACGGCCAGCAATTGAAGTGCCTGACGGTCACCGACGAGTGGACCAGGGAAGGCCTGGCGATCGAGGTCGACGGCTCGATCCGTTCACGTCGCGTCATCGAAGTGCTGTCGCGGCTGGTGTCTGAACGCGGCGCACCGCTCTACATGCGTTCGGACAATGGGCCGGAGTTCGTCAGCCGGGCGCTTTTGCAATGGATCCTCGAGCAAGGTATCGAAACCGCATTGATCGACCCCGGCAAGCCCTGGCAGAATGGCTCGGCGGAAAGCTTCAACGGCAAGTTCCGCGACGAGTGCCTGAGCCTGGAGTGGTTCCGCTCCAGGGCCGAAGCGAAGGTCGTGATCGAACAATGGCGGCAACACTTCAACGCGGTGCGGCGGCATTCGAGCCTGGACTATCTGACGCCGCATGCATTTGCGGCAAAGCTTGAGGAGCAAGACGCGGCGTTCGTGCCGGCGACGGGCCGGAGCGCTGCGGTGTGTGGGGCCTCCGCGCCCCGGCCCGTCGCATCACCGCCCCACAAGGGGCAATCGATAGCAGCAACCGAGGTGGTCGTCTCAAGCTAAAAGTGGTCCGAAGAAACAGGGCAGGTCACTGCTGCTGGTAGGCGAACCGCTCCCATACACTCAGATCTGTCCAATGCCTTGTGCGGCTCGGCCAATCGTAGACGATGGGTAGTGATTCATATCCAGGCGATTTTGAATGTATGAGATGAGATCTTTGAAGTACCCCGCAACGCGGGTTTCGGGCGAATTGAAACCATGAACAAAGACTGTCACATCCCTATTGATCCTGGTCGGCGGTTCGCTGAAAAGAGCAATATTGCTGCCTTCAGCTTTCAGCCATTCCAGCCCGTGCTCTTTCCAGCGCCTAGAGCTGACATAGTGAACGTCGCTTTGTAGCGAGGCCCCTTTGCTATAGGGTGATGGATCCCTCGGGAGATCGCATGCCGTCAGTGGCAAGGCAGCGAGTAGCAGAAGCGCTAGTAGACGTAGCCCACAGCGAAGATTTTCCCTGGCACCCGGCATCCGCTCACTTTCTCCTTCCTGACACGATGAATCTGATTATAGGGATCGCATATCCCAAGTGTATAAGGATTACGATTTCAGACCGGGAAGCATTCGATGGCAACGACGATGCGCCTTGTTTCGTTCAACATCCTAGAGGGCCTGAGACCAGTCGATCCATTGGCAGGGGAGCGACGACTTATCGATCGAGATCGAGCCGCTGCGGTGACGAGGGTAGTTGCCGATCTGAGGCCAGACATCATGGTCGTCAACGAGGCGCTTCACTGCCGTTTTTATGCCGGTCGGAAGGTCGATTATGCCGATCTCCTAGGCTTTCAGCACCATGTTTCGGCGCTCTACGATGGTGCGTGGGGCAACGCGATCCTCAGTCGCTTTCCTATTTCGAACTCCAATGAAATGCGAATTTACAACCGCGGCGGACTCTCGGCATTTATCGAAACGCCTATGGGCGACGTAACTATTGCGTCCTATCACCCACATCCCAGGCGTTACCCCGAAAACAAAGCACAGGATTTCGTCAACTTGCTGAGTAGCGTGAGGGGTCCGCTTATCGTATGCGGCGACTTTAATTGCATCAGCCCTCAAGATGAAATTGACCGTGATTGCCTTATCGAGGCTTGCAGCGCTTTCAGCGCCGATCCAAAGGCAACTGTGGATCAGTTCTTGAAAAGCGGCCAGATGGTCTTCGGAAGTCTGGCCGGACTGGGACTCACTGATGCCATTCCGCCGGCCGGGCGACGCTACTCCATCCCCACCGACCTGTTGAGAAAGGATAAAGCGTCCGGGATGCGCATCGATCACGTGCTCGCCAATCAGTTGATCGAGATTGTCGAAGGTGAAGTTGTTCATAGCGAAGCCAGCAATAAGGCGAGCGATCATCATCCGGTCACGATCACGTTCCGCATTCGTCGTTGACTTCAGTCTTTGTGAAATCGACGAAGGTTGTGCCGGCTTATGTGTCAAGCTGCAAGGCGGCATGTTCCGGTTATGGGCCCTGGTCCCTTGTCGTCGGTGGGTTGCGCGCCCGCGTTCGTTTGCACCTGAGGGCAGAGCTGAAAATCACCGCTAATTCGGCCAAAATTTCCGCTGCTGAAGGTAGACTGCGCGCTCCGGGTCATGGCGACCGGTGAATCCGGTTGATGGCGACCACCGTTTCCAGTCGATGGCGACCACCCATTCCGGTCCATGGCGACCAGGGCAACAGGGCGGTGGATTGGCGTGCGGAACGCCGTTGGGTATTC
>JAHJQI010000184.1 GCA_018819265.1 Alphaproteobacteria bacterium | reverse complement strand
CAACGGTGGACGACGACGGGCTGATGGGCGGCAATCCGATGTCGGATGTGGCAACCGATCTCGACGCCAACGCCGGCGACCTCGAGACGACCGATGAAACCATCTTCAAGGGCGTGCTTGACGGCAGCTTCGGCAAGGACGGCGCCGGCGGATTCTGCTTCTCCGACACGCTGAACGGCACGACGGCGATGCTCGGCCAGGAGACGGTGACCTATGCCGTTTCGAACGGCGGCCTGCTGCTGACGGCGACCGGCCCGCGCGGCGACCTGTTCACGGTCGCGATCACCGATGCGCTGACGGGCGCCTTCACGCTGACGCTTCTCAAGAACGTGCTGCACATCGACGACATGGCCGATGATGAGAACGACGCGCTCCTCGACATCCCCTACGTCGTCAAGGACAGCGACGGCAGCGAGGCGACCGGCACGCTGAAAGCCACTTTCGACGACGACGTGCCGGTCGGCGGCTGCGCCGAGGAAACGGCCACGGCTGGATCGATCAAAACCAATCTGATGCTGATCCTCGATACCTCCGGAAGCATGGCAAACCTGTCGGGCATCGCCGGCCTATCGCGACTGGATGCCGCCAAGCTGGCAATGATCGACCTTATCGATCAATACGACGCCGTCGGTGACCTGGCGGTCCGCATCGTAACGTTCGCAGCGAACGGTCAGGAAATCGGGCCGATCTGGACAACTGCTTCGGCGGCAAAGATGCTGATCATGTCCAGTTTGCCCGGCGCCAGTGGCACGACGAACTACGATGATGCTCTGGCGAATGCGCAGACCGCGTACGTCGATCCCGGCAAGATACCGGGCGCACAGAACGTGTCGTATTTCTTGTCTGACGGAAATCCTAATCCAACCAGCGCCGGAATCGACGCGACTGAAGAGACTGCCTGGGAAACCTTCGTCGACAACAACGACATCGTGTCGTTCGCGCTCGGCATGGGGACCGGCATTTCGGCGACGAACCTGAACCCTATCGCCTACAACGGTGTAGTTCCCGCCGAAGCGAACGCGATTATCGTCACAGACTTCAACCAGCTCTCCAGCACGCTTGTCTCGACCGTGTCGGGCGAGCTGGCAACGGGAACCATCGTTGCCGACTATGGCGCCGATGGGAATGGCGGCATGGCAGCGCTATTGGCGACCGGCACACCGCCGGCTGGCTTCACATACGAGCTGTCGGGCGATGACCTGATCGTCAAGCAGGGTCCGAACGCAGTCATCAAGGTCACGCTCGATGCCATGACCGGCGACTACGTCATCACCCAGACCGGCGCGATCGACCCGGCGATGTTGATGAACCAGATCGAGTTCATCTTCAACGTTTCCATCAAGGACGGTGACGGCGATAAGGCGACGACGCAGATCAAGCTCGACCTTGAGATAGAAACGAACGCAACTGCAGGATCAATCGACATCATCGTCGACGAAGACGACCTGCCGATAATCGGCAACATGGACATGGCGCTCGGCGACGACGACCCGCTCAATGTCTCGGGCATACTGCCGCACGATTTCGGCCCGGACGGCGCCGGCTCCATCAAGCTGACCGGCGGCTCCGAACCCGCGGGCTACACCTTCACTCCGAACATGGACGGTAGCCTCCTCACCGTTAATGACGGTACCAACGACATCCTCACGGTGACGTTGAATACCGCCGACGGCACCTACTCGGTGCAGTTGCTGACCAGCGCCGACCATCCTACCGCCGGCACCGAGGACAACCTCGACTTCACGCTCACCTATGAAGTCCTCGACTCCGACGACATCACCCCTGCCCTCGGCACCATCAACCTGTCGATTGACGACGATCTTCCGGTAGCTATCGACCCTGCTGCCGCAATGCTGACGAACGTTGCCAATGCGATGACGACCGCTGACCTCGATGCCGACTCCAACATCGACGACAACGTCGGCGCCGATCAGGTCGGCAAGCTGACCTTTGCGAACATCGTCAGCGGTGTCACGCAGGCAACCGGCATCATTGGAATGAGCATGACCTCGGAACCGCTGACCTTCGGCGGCGATGCTATTATCCTCTTCCTCAGCAACAACGATATGACCCTGGAGGGCTGGGTCGGCGATCCGATGATGGGTGGCACCAAGATCTTCACCGTCGAACTGCTCACCGATGGCAATATCGCTTTGGCGAACGACGAGTACAAGGTCACCATCCACCAGCCGATCGACAATGGCGGTGGCATCACGTTCAACAATCTCACCGGAACGGGACCTGCCGGCAGCGAAATCTTCAAGATCGTCGACAGCGGTCAGGGACTTGAAGTCCTGTTGACGCCGGGAGACATCACCAGCGACACGGATTTAACCGGCGGCACCATCAACAGTGACAACGATGACATCGGGATTAGCGATCAATTCATCGATGTTGTGCCGACGCCCGACACACTGCGGATCGATTTTGGGCAGTTCTCGATCACGATGGCCGATCAATTCGATATCGATAGCCATGAAGGCGTCAACGGCGTCGGCTTCCAGATTTTTCAAACCGGTGCGAATGATACGAACCAGGTCGATGTGCTCCTCACGGTCTATGACGCAGATGGAGACAATGTCCTGAATGACGATAGCGGCCTCAGGGATACGATCACCAAGATCGAGATTTATGCGGCCGATGGAACGACGCTGATCGATGAAGCTACAGGAGACGGAGCAGGTTCGAATGGCGCCAATGCAATCACCTTCGATTTCGACGGTGTAAACGGCGTGACAGTGAACAACCTTGTCCAAGGACAATTCGTCCGGGTATTCACCGGCGACGACTTCAATCGCTTGGAAATCACCAACGTCACGGACGAAATGGCTCAAAACGACCAGTTCTCGATTGGAGGCCTATCCGTGCAAAGCACCACGGTGGGCGATCCAATCGAATTGGACTACGACCTCGCCCTGATGGACGCCGATGGCGACACCGTCACCATCGTCGGCGCGATCGACATCACCCTGAACCCGGAACAACCGATAGTATAGTTCGTGTCCGCAGTTGGCATGCGCGGAGGCCGCTGTTGCCTACAAAGGTTCCAGAACCGCTGCGAATTTGAGAGATATGCACAGGCTCTAAACGGGATCGCAGGCAGCCAGCCTGCGGTCCCGAAATTCTTAAAGCACAAGGATCATTCCCTGGTTCGATTCGACAAGCGGACCGCAAAACGTAATCCACCACTCAGATCGATTCATCTACATCCAAGCGTCGCTGCCCAGCGTCTCCTTAGCGTTGCCGCGCGGCCATTCCCTCGGGAAACATTTTGCTTGCCATAGACGAATCGTTGCCCGCGATCCGCCTATCGCTTCAGTTCAACGATGAAATTGAGTTGATTCGCAGCCCCCGCCGGGCCTCGGCGGCATCGAACGCCAATACATAAAGGGCGAGCAAATGAGCTTTTCGAGGCGGTTTGACCTTCTGATAGCTGGTACAATCCTGATGGCAGCCTCCACCGCTGCGCATGCCGATATGGGTTCTGCGCCCGTGGATATAGGACTCTATGGCGGCATAGAGGGAGGCTTCCTCCACCAGAGCACCGAAGCGGTGAACGGTTTCGGCATCGTTGCCCCGGGCGGCAGCATCGGCGAAGCCCTCATCGAACCGGAGAACGGCTGGTTTGCCGGAGGTATGATCGGCTACGCCCGTCCGAACACCAACCTCATGGGTCTGCCGGTATCCCGCATCGAGGGCTACGTCCTATTCGGGCGTACCGAGGACAATGTCGGCGCATCCGCTGCGCCTTACGGCGACCTCACGATCAAGTCCGCGGACGGCTACGCTAACGTCGTCGGCGGTGTGCGAGCTTCGACCAGCGTGGAACGCAGGACCATCGAGGCCGGTGTTCGCTTCGAACGGGATGAATACAGCTATGAAGGCGGGTCGTTGAAGGACGAACCGGTACGCTCGAACCGCAATCTCACAAGGGTGCTTTCACCGTTCTTTCGTTACATGGAAGAGGATACCGAAACGGAAGTCCGCGGATGCTGCTCGGCCTTCCGCAGCGCTTCCGTCGATAACAAGATGTACGGTTTGATGGCCGCGATCGAACCGGAATACTGGCACACCTCGCGTATCGCCCTCGTCGGGCGGCTCGGGGTCGGTGTCTACGGCTACAGTGTCGACGGCTCGTTCCGCTCGTACTCCCAGAGCCCGTTTATCCCCGATCCGTTTGCAGCCTCGGTTTCGGATGACGAATCGGGCGTCGGGTTCCGTGGCAGCCTCGGCGCCGCGTTGAAATTCAAGCTCACCGAAGCCTCGCGTCTGGAGACGTTTGCCGAGGCCGATTATTTCTCCGCCGTCGGCACGGCTGCGTTCTCCAACGCAATTCCGACGAATGGCCGGGCCTCGCACGTCGAAATCGACGACATGTGGGAACTGCGCGCTGGCGTGCGTTTGACGATCGGATTCGGCGACGCGAGATGATCCTGCATGATGGACCACGGCCAATGTCCGTCAGCCGTCCTGTCGCCGCCGCGAGGCTTGCTGGCTGAAGTTCCAGCCGGAAAGCTGCTCGCGTCCGGTTCAATCTTCGCTGAGACTTTCATCAAGCGGAAGCCGGTAGCGGATGCGTAGCGCCAGAAGCGCCACCTGGGTGCGGTTATCGCAGCCGAACCCCTGGATCAGTTTCGAGACATAGACCTTCACGGTCGACTCGACGATGCCGAGCTTGCGGGCAATCAGCTTGTTGCTGAGGCCGTCGCCCAGAAGCTCCAGGACGCGCCGCAACTGCGGTGTCAGCCATGCGATTTCGCAAGCAAATCGAAACGTTCCCGCAACGGCCTTGTTCCGGTCTGCGTCGCCCGCATCCGGCGACGGGCGGCGATTGAACTTCTCCGTTGATGATAAATGCATTTTGAATCCCGTCCTTCAATTGCGCCGCTCTGCGCGCCTCAAAGCAACGATGGCTGCGACTGCAGATAGCCAGTGCAGTTTCGAAGTCGTTGAGGCGCCCGGCCGCCCGCACTTCTAAATTAGCGGCGGCCACGGCTACCTCGTTATGATCTCCGGCCCCATCAGCGCGTAGGGAAGCACCGTCGAAAGCCACGGCACGTAGGTTATGATGATAAGGAAGACGAACAGCACGGCGACGAATGGTGCTGCCGCGATCACGACCTGCACCAGCGTCATGCCCGTGATGCCGGAGGTGACGAACAGGTTGAGCCCGATCGGCGGCGTGATCATGCCGATTTCCATGTTGACCACCATGATGATGCCGAGATGGATAGGATCGATGCCGAGCTGCATGGCGATCGGGAAAACGACCGGCGCCACGATCAGCAACAGGCCGGAAGGTTCCATGAACTGCCCGCCCAGCAGCAGCAGCAGGTTCACCGCGATCAGGAAAGTGAACCAGTTGAAGCCCATCGACAGCATCCACTCGGTGATGGCGTCTGGGATCCGCTCGGAGGTCAGCACGTGCGCGAACAGCAGCGCGTTGACGATGATGAACATGAGCATGATGATCGTGCGCGAGGATTCGACCAGCACCCTGTGCGTGTCGGTGTGGACCATGGCGGGCAAGAACCGGGAGACGATGAGCCACAGGTTGCGGCCCCACACCGGAAGACCGGCGATAAGCACGCCGGGAACGCTGGCCGGCGCGATGCCGTGGCGCAGGATTGGATAGAGGACAAGTATCGCTGCGGCGCACCCGAACCCGATCTGCGTCCGCGTCGCCAGGCTGACCCCGGGAATAAAGAAGAACGACAGCATCAGCCAGACGAGCAGGAACGAGACGGCATAGACTGAAGATGAAAAGCCGATGCGCGTGCGGTCGG
Source organism: Alphaproteobacteria bacterium (assembly GCA_018819265.1). Classification (GTDB taxonomy): domain Bacteria; phylum Pseudomonadota; class Alphaproteobacteria; order Rhizobiales; family Hyphomicrobiaceae; genus Filomicrobium. The sequence continues at coordinate 51,533 of JAHJQI010000184.1, read as the reverse complement.
AAACGTCGCCGTTGATCCAAGCGATGTTCTTGAGCGGCCCCATATCACGATAGATGAAGAGGGCGACGAAGCCCGAGTAGACCGCAGCCACCGCCGCCGCCTCCGTCGGCGTGAACACGCCCCCGTAGATGCCTCCGATGATGATGACGATGAGGAACAGGCCCCAGCCGGCATCCTTGCCGGCGGCGACGATCTCGCCCCAGCCCTTCCACTCCTCGGACGGCAGATTGCGTATGCGCGCCATGACGTAGATCGTCACCATCAGCATCAATCCGGCGACGATGCCGGGGATGACGCCGGCCAGGAACATGCGCCCGACGGAGACGTCGGTTGCGGCCGCATAAACGACCATAACGATCGACGGCGGAATGAGGATGCCGAGCGTGCCCGCGTTACAGATGACGCCGGCGGCGAATTCTTTGGTGTAGCCGACCTGGCGCATGCCCGCGATGGCGATGGTGCCGATGGCGACGACGGTTGCCGGCGAAGAGCCCGATAACGCCGCAAACAGCATGCAGGCAAGAACGCTGGCAATCGCAAGTCCGCCCTGGAGGTGGCCGACTGAAGCAATTGCAAAGCGGATGATCCGCCGCGCCACGCCGCCCGTCGACATGAACGACGAAGCAAGAATGAAGAACGGGATCGCCAGAAGCGTGTAGTTCTGCGAGCTTGTGAAAAGCTGCAAGGCGACCGACGACATGGAGTCGTTGGAGAAAAAGGCGATGACGATGACGCTTGAGAGGCCGAGCGAAACGGCGATCGGGACGCCCAGAAACAGCATCACCATCACGAGTATGAACAGAATTCCGGATTCCATGGACGTGTCCCTCCCGTAGCGCGCATGGACTGCGCGTCAGTCTTTCAAAACGTCTTTGTTGGCGGCGACCAGTTCTTCAGCCTCGTGGCTGGCGACGATCGTCTCGCGCGACCCGGACAGGATCTGAACGAAGGCCTCCAACGAGCGGTAGGCGAAGAGCGCAAGCCCGATCGGCAGTATCAGATAGGCCAGCCAGCGGTGGACACGTTCCTGGAGGCCGAACTGCACCTGGGCCCAGTCGGGATAAATGAGGTCGTCGAGACCGATGCCTACTTTGTACATCTTCTGCCAGTAATCGATCGCGCCGCCCTTGGTGGAGGCGCCCAAATAATTCAGCCAATCGGCCGAAAGAAGAATGAAGCCGTAGGCAACGCAGGCGAGCGCGCCGATGAGCGCGGTCATCCTGAAAACCGGTTTCGGAAACAGCCGCACGAAGGCATCGACGCCAAGGTGCGAGCCGATCTTGATGCCGTAACTCATTCCAAACAGGATCATCCAGGCAAACAGGATACGCGTCAGCTCAAGAGCCCCGCCCCAGCCGGAGTTGAACACGTAGCGCATGATCACCTGGGTAAAGGAAATCACCGTGATGGACGCCAGCAGGACGGCCAGGATGTTCTCTTCAAGCCGGGTGATGAAGCCCGAAAGGCCTGTCCGCTGAGGCGAATGCGTGCTCATTATTCCCTCCAGATGCTGGATCGTTGCAGCATGCTAACAGTACCGGGTCAGGTTTGTATCTAGCCTTCTCCCGGAAAGAAGGGCGACCCGTTCGTGTTCCGGTTCCGACATTTGCCACCCGTCTGGGCATGCCTGAGAGCAAATGTCGGAACCATAAGGAAACCATAAGGAACACGAGCAAGTCTTTGATTCTAGTTTAGCTTCTGCATCTGATGTTTGATTGAGCGGCTAGCCGCACGTGGGTATCAAACGTCAGATGCGCTACACTAGTACCCGCTTTCAGAAGTTCGTGAGTCATTCGCGGCAACCACCTTGACGAACTTCTGAAAGCAGAGGGTATTAGTAAAATATTGAATCTAGTACCGCTTTTCGATCAGAAGTCCCTGAGAGCGGTTGACTGATGCGACACAGGGACTTCTGATCGGCGGTACTAGTGGCCCGTCGCGCCAAAATCGCATCATAGCCGCAACCTCGTCCGATTTTGGCGCGACATCAGGGCCACTAGCAACATCAATGGCTTAGTGAGGCGTTTATCGCGCCTTAGTTGACTCAAACCTCGCCGCACCATCGGTCAACTAAGGCGCGACGCCTCGCTAACACATCGGCAATTGTGGCGCACGTTAAAGTAACGACATCTGAACGGGGTCAGCCTCGCGGCGGCTCGTATTTGAGAATGTCCTCGTTCTTGATCCATTCGGGTGAGCCCGCCTTCAAGGCCCTTTGCGCCCGCTTGGCGAAGATCTGCGCCTGCTCGACGTTGCCTTCGACGAAGTAGGCCTGCGCCGTCATCGCATCGGCCCGCGGCCGGTCGCCCTGGTTGTAATAGCCGGTGGCAAGCAACCTGTAGGCCCGCGGATTGGGGTCATCGATCAGCGAGGTCTTCAACAGCTTCACCGACTCGTTGACGAGCCCGCTCTGCCCCGAATTCTGCAGCGCCGTGGCCAGCTGAACCTGCATCAGCGAATCGTTGCTTTTTCCGGCCAGCGCAATCGCCTTGCGCAGGAACGGGATCGCCTCGACAGACTTGCCCGAGCGCATCAGCAGGTCGCCTTTGACCTCCCAGAAATACGGGTAGTCCGGCCGCACCTTGATCAGCTGGTCGATTTCCTCGAGAGCCGCCTCGAGGCCGCCGCGCCCACCTTGGAAATATCTCGCAATACCGCGTGCGTAACGGGCTGGAAGCGAGGTATCCGTCATCGGGTAGCGGTTGAGCACGATCGCTGGCGATTCGAGGTAGCCCGAGAGCTTGGCGCGCATCAGGTCGTGGCGCAGTTGCAGATCCGGCGGATCGATCGAGTTGTAGTAGCGGCTGCCTTCGACATTCCGCCGCAGCTGGTTCAGTCGGTCGGTCGCGACCGGGTGGCTGCGCGCGAACGGGTCCTTGTAGGTGTCCGAGATATATTCCTGCTGGGCGAACCGCTCGAACGTCTCGAGCATGCCCTTGCCTGACTGCTTGGTCGCTTCGAGCACCCTCAGCCCGAATTGGTCGGCCGCCGATTCCTGCGAGCGCCGCTCGGCCAGTAGCGAACGGATGACGAAATTCGGCCCCGACGCCAGGCCCGCCCCGCCGGCCGCCGTGACATCGCGATCGCCCGCTGCTATGCCGCCTGCCATCAGACCAGCGGCAAGGATCTGCAGCAGCAGCGCCCGCGTCTGGTCCTTCGCGATGCGGTGGCGCAGCGCCGCCATGTGCCCGCCGGCGATGTGCCCGGCCTCGTGCGCAATGACCCCGATGACCTGGTTTGGCGTATCCGATTGCAGCAGCAGTCCGGTGTGAACGAACACGTTGCCGCCATCGATCACGAATGCGTTGAAGGCCTCGTTGCGCACGATGCGCATGGTGATGCGCCCCGATCCGAGCCCTGCGGATCTGAAGATCGGCTGGGCGTAGTCGTTCAGTAGTGCTTCGATCTCGCTGTCGCGGATCAGCGGCAGGCCCTGCGCATTTGCCGGATTCACGCTCGCAAACACGCAGCCCGCCGCCGTGATGCCGGCCAGGACAGCGCTCAACCCGCGAGAAAAGCGCTTTTGAAGCCTCTTGAAGAACATCTGGCGGTTCCCTTGAAATGACCCAGCGTCATTGTCCGATTTCTCGGCCCGGAGCAGGATGCCGGTATCTCGTGTTCCGGTTCTGACATTTGCTTCCAATTGCGGCCAAGCTCCGAGCAAATGTCAGAACCATAAGGAACACTAGCAACTCCATGATTCTAGTGTAGCTTTTGCCCCTGACGTTTGATTTCGAGTCCAGCTGCAAGCGGGTGCCAAACGTCAGGTGCGCTACACTGGTCCCCGGCTGCTGGCTCCCCGTCGCTCGTCGCACGCCTTGCCTGAGGCGGCGCAACGGGCGGTAACGAACGCCGCGAGCGTAATGTCAGGCCGCAAAAGCGTCAACGCGCCGCCGATGACGACGCTAAACGACCGGCATCGGCCCTTGAATGCAGATGAATGGGCTATATTGCGGCGCCAGCATGGCACCATGTCCACTTGAATCCCTTGAATTCCGTGTATGCCGCCGCCGACGATGCAGCCTGAACTGGAAAACACACCGATGCCAGAGATGCCCCCTCCCGGACACAGTGCCGCAACCCCGGCACCGAACCGGCCGGACCGCACCGGGACGGCTGAAACTTCGCGCCGCAGTGACATCGACGGGTTCATGGTCATGGATGTCATGAACGCCGCTGCCGCCCGCGAACATGCCGGCCACCACGTCATCCACATGGAAGTCGGCCAGCCCGGAACCCCCGCCCCTAAAACCGCACGCGACGCCCTGCGCAGCGCCATGAACTCCGATAATCTCGGCTACACGCTGGCGCTCGGCAGCGATCCCTTGCGCCAGCGCATCGCCCGTCATTATCGCGACAGCTATGACGTGGATGTCGATCCGGCGAGAATTATCGTCACCTCGGGATCTTCCGGCGCATTCATCCTGGCGTTTACCGCGCTCTTCGATGCCGGCGCGCGCATCGCGCTGCCCTCGCCTGGATATCCCTGCTACCGTCACATCCTCAAGACCCTCGATCTGGTCCCCGAGCTGATCGAGACCTCTGCGGACGGCCGCTGGATGCCGACGTCCCGGGATATCGAAGACGCCGACCTCAGGTCCCGCCTCGCCGGCCTTCTCGTCGCTTCGCCAGCCAATCCGACCGGCACCATGCTGCAGCCTGCCCGCCTCAGCGAACTCATCGAGACCAGCCGCCGGCTCGGACTGTGGTTCATTTCCGATGAGATCTACCACGGACTGACTTATGAAATGCCGGCGACGACGGCACTCGCCTACTCGCAGGACGCCATCGTCATCAACTCATTCTCGAAATACTTCTCGATGACCGGCTGGCGGGTCGGCTGGATGGTCGTTCCTGAACGCTGCATCCGCGTCTTCGAGCGCCTCGCCCAGAATCTGTTCATATGCGCGCCGGCCGCCTCCCAGGTGGCAGCCCTTGGCGCCTTCGATGGCGGCGCGGAACTCGACGCCAACAAACGCACGTATGCCGCGAACCGGGACCTTCTTTTGCGCGAACTGCCTACGGCCGGGTTCGACAAAATCGTCCCCGCGGACGGCGCGTTCTATCTTTATTGCGACGTATCGGATTTCGGCCTCGACAGCCCGCAACTTTGCCGCCGCATCCTTGAAGACGCCGGCGTCGCGATCACCCCCGGCGTCGACTTCGATCCAGTCCGCGGCAGCCGCTACGTGCGTTTCTCGTATGCCCGCGCCGCCTCCGACATAGTCGAAGCCGCGCGCCGGCTTATCGCATGGCGGCAGAGGCTCGATGCAACATCGCCACCTCGCAAATGACGACGGCCGCTGCGCGAACGCAACGGCCGATCCTGGTTCGGTCAATTCGCGCAAAAAGTGCGGCTCAGTCACACTTGAGCCAGCCCGTGTACTTCAACAGGTTGTTGCTCTCGTCGGTTTCGTCGATGAGGTTGTAGGGATCGACGACGGCAAACACCGTAATCTGCGTCTCGCCTTTGTCGTTCTTGATATTGCCGGAAGATTTCAGGTTCGGAATGAGCGCAGAAACCTTGGTCGCGGTTTCGGCATTCCAAGCACCATTGCCCGGCAGGTTCTGGGCCTTCTGGAAAGCGGCAAGTGCCCGCTTGGAGCCGGCCCCCCAGTCTCCGTCAACCGAAACCGAGAAAGCGCGGTCGCGAAGGAACTGCTGCACTTTCTTGGCCAGTTCCTTGTCAGTTTCGAGCGCCTTGGCATCGGTTGGAAGCGAACCCAGCGACCCGCCCGTGAAGCCGTTGAAGTTGCGCCCCGTCTTCACCGAACCCTTGCCCATGGAAATCTCGATCTGGCGCTGTTCGCGCGGTTCGATCTTGGTGCGGCGGGTATCTTTTTCGATGAGATCGATGTTCTCGGGATTGTAGACCGCGACGAAGCTGCGCAGGAGGTTGTCGGCATTGCGCAAGTTGGCGTCGCCATTGCCCGCATTGCGGATCACGATCCGTCCCTCGACCAGGGGATCGCCGGTATTGCAGCTGACGAATTTGAGTTCGGAGTCCTTGGCCTCGATGACGAGGTCAGGCAGGTCTTGGGCCAGAGCCACTGGCACGAATGCGGCTGCGCCGACGACAGCGCCCACCGCGAAAAGGCTCGTTTCAACCCAACGTTTCATTTGTTGCCTCTCACTGGATAAAGTACGCCTTGAACTGCGCGGGACATTTGCAGAAATGGGCTATACGAATCAAGGACGCGCGCGCCGCCAGACCGATTTCCACATAAAGCAGTGTGGCGGTATTGTCGCTTTCCCAGCCAAAGCGCTTTGCACGGTGCCAACCAAACTTGCGGTGCCGCACGACTGCGCCGCTTACTCCCACTCGATGGTGCCGGGCGGTTTCGAGGTAATATCGTAGACGACGCGGTTGATCCCACTGACTTCGTTGATGATCCGGGTACTGGCCCGCCCCAGGAATTCGTGGCTGAAGTCGTAATAGTCGGCCGTCATTCCATCCATCGAAGTCACGGCCCGCAGCGCGCACACGTAGTCGTAGGTCCGTTGATCGCCCATGACGCCGACCGTTCGGACCGGCAGCAGGACGGCGAACGCCTGCCAGATCTTGTCGTAAAGCCCGGCATTGCGGATTTCCTCCAGATAGATCCGGTCGGCCTTGCGCAGGATCTCGAGCTTTTCCGGCGTAACGCCGCCGGGCATGCGGATCGCAAGCCCCGGTCCCGGAAACGGATGCCGGCCAACGAACCGTTCCGGCAGGCCAAGTTCGCGTCCCAGTTCCCGGACCTCGTCCTTGAACAGTTCGCGCAGCGGCTCCACCAGCTTGAGCTTCATGCGCTCCGGCAATCCGCCGACATTGTGGTGCGACTTGATCGTCACCGATGGCCCGCCCGTGAACGACACGCTCTCGATCACGTCGGGATAAAGCGTTCCCTGCGCCAGGAAATCCGCCCCCCCGATTCTGCTTGCCTCTTCGTCGAAAACGTCGATGAACAGACCGCCGATGATCTTGCGCTTGCGCTCGGGATCTTCGACGCCGGCGAGGGCGGACACAAACCGCTCGCGCGCATCGACGTGGATCAGCGGGATATTGTAGTGGCCCTTGAACATGTCGACGACTTCGCGGGCTTCGTCGGCGCGCAACAGGCCATGGTCGACGAAGATGCAGGTGAGCTGGTCGCCGATTGCCTCGTGGATCAGGACCGAGGCAACCGCTGAATCGACGCCCCCCGACAGCCCGGAGATGACTCTTGCGCCGCCGACCTGCGCGCGGATCGCGTCGATTGCGCTGGTGCGGAAATGCGCCATCGTCCAATCGCCCGGCAGTCCTGCGATTTTGTGCACGAAATTCGAAATGAGTGCCGCCCCGCGCGGCGTATGCACGACTTCGGGGTGGAACTGCACGCCGTAGAAGCGCTGTTCCTCGTTGGCGATTGCCGCATAGGGCGCCCCCTCGGACACGGCAACGACCTCGAACCCTGCCGGCAATCCGGTGACCCTGTCGCCGTGGCTCATCCACACCTGGTCGCGCTGACCGACCTCCCAGACTCCTTCGAACAGCCGGCAGGCCGCCTTGACCTCGATCTCCGCGCGGCCGAACTCGCGCGCGTGGCCGGCTTCCACCCCGCCGCCGAGCTGCGACACCATCGCCTGCTCTCCATAACAGATGCCGAGCACCGGCAACCCCGACGACCACACCCACTCGGGCGCCCTCGGCGTTCCCATCTCCGTCACGCTCGCCGGTCCGCCCGACAGGATGACGGCCTGCGGATCAAGCCGCTCGCGCGCAGCTTCGGCCAGATTGAACGGCACGATCTCCGAATAGACGCCGGCCTCGCGCACGCGCCGCGCGATAAGCTGCGTCACCTGGCTGCCAAAATCGATGATGAGAACGGTGTTCGTCATTGTGCGCGGATTCTCCTGGCCTGCGGCCGAATTAGGATCGCCTCGTAGATCACCGCCCCCCTTGCCCGTCAAGTTGACGGAACCTTCATGCGGAAAATCACGGGTTCAACTGCAGCAACGCAAAGTTGAGCGCTCCAGCGAAAGTGACCCAAATGAGGTATGGAACGAACAACAGCACCGCGAGTCTGCTCAACCGCCAGGCCGTCACCATGAAGGCGGCGATGGCAAGCCACATGAACACCAGATCGACCATCGCGCTGTCGATTCGGTGCTCGCCAAACATCAGATACGACCACGCTCCGTTGAACGCGAGTTGCGCAAACCACAAGAACAGCGCCAGGCCGAAACCCTTGGCCCGCCACACCAGCCATCCGGCGATGGCGATGAACAGGTAGAGCAGCGACCACACCGGCCCGAACAGCCAGTTGGGTGGCGTCCACGCCGGCTTGTCGAGACCCTGATACCACTCACCCGGGCTGAACGCTCCCGCAAACGAGGCAACGAGTGTCGTCACGAGCAGAAAGAAAATGAGTGAAATATATCTTCGCATGACCTTCCCGAACGTGCATGGCCTTCCCGAACGTATTGTCCCACCCGCTGAACTACGCTGACGCATATCCACTCGGATCGTCAGTCCGCCGCATCCGCTGCCCTGGCCGCAATCTGCGCGATTTCCCCCAGCGCACCGAGAACCTCGTCGACATGATCGTAGACCCAGAAATGCCCGCAATCTTCAAGCCTGACAAACCGGCAGTTGGGGATTAATCCGGAAAGCCACAACGAAACCGCCTCCGGCACGATCCGGTCCGCCGTACCCTGCCAGATGATCGTTTGCGCGCGGATCGCTTCGAATGCAACCGGCCAGGGCTGCGAAAAGATTTCGAGGTCGCTGAGCCCGCCGTCCGCTCCCTGCCGCAGCGCTTCAAGGGTCATCGCTATCAGGCTCTCCTGAACATGAGGCTTCTGCAGGATTCTGGAGTCCGCCGAACTGAGGCTATGCGCGAATAATCGAGCAAACAGGTGCGGGGCAGCCTTGAACACCCGGGCGCTGATTCCCGCCTGCAACGCCAGCGCCGTGCGGTGCCGCGGCAGGTCCAGGAAGAAGATGCGATGCCCCCGCGACAATCGCTTGAGGACTTCCCCAGGCTTTCCGGCGCTTTTTGCCGCCTCGAACTGCGCAACCGGCCCCATCGGACTGACGAGCCCGAGGCCGCAAATGCGGTCGCCGAGTCGTTCGGCCAGGGCAACGGCATAGGGCGCCCCGCCTGACACACCGAGCACCGCAAACCGGCCGAGCAACAATGCATCCGCAATCGCCACCAGGTCGCCGGCGCGCTTTTCGAGCGTCGGTTCATTGTCTTTCGGCGTCAGCCCGTAGCCCGGACGGTCCGGACAATAAAGCCTCAGGCCCAATGCCTGCGCGGGGCCGTCCGCGACATCGAACATGAGACGGGAAGCCGGTGCGCCATGCAGCGCCAGCACCGGGAACCCGCCGGCCGCTCCATAGGTGGCGAGCCCGAAGCGGCGCCCGTCGGCGAGCTCGATCGTATCGGCCATTGCTCATTCACTCTGCCGTTGCAGCACCGCGATGAAGAAGCCGTCCGTACCGTGCGAATGAGGCGTCAGCAGCAGCGTCTCCCTCGAGCCGTCTGCGGATACAGGCATTTCTCCTTCCATGCGCGCCGCCCAATGTTCAGATACAGGCGACAACCTGAACTCGCGATGCCCGGCGAGGAACGCGGCCACCTGATCCCCGTTCTCCTCGGTCAGCACCGAGCAGGTGACGTAGACGAGCCGCCCGCCGGGCTTGACCATCGGGGCTGCCGAAGCCAGCACCGCGCGCTGTTCTTCGAGCCGCAACTCGATCGCTTCCGGTTTCAGCCGCCACTTCGCATCGGGCCGCCGCCGCCATGTCCCCGATCCCGTGCAGGGCGCATCGGCGAACACCAGATCGAACCTGCCTTCGAGCGCCTTGAGCTGCGCCTCGTCGCCGGCTTCCATCACCTGCACGTTGCGCACGCCCGCCCGCTTCAACCGCTCGAAGATCGGCCGCAGCTGACTGCGCGAATTGTCGTAGGCATAGACCTGACCGGTGTTCTGCATGCCCGCCGCCATGGCGAGCGTCTTGCCGCCTGCCCCGGCGCAAAAGTCGAGCACCTGTTCGCGCGGGCTCGCTCCCGCGATCAGCGCCGCCAGCTGGCTGCCCTCGTCCTGCACTTCGAACCAGCCTTTGCCGTGTGCGACATCGGCCTCCACGTTGGGCGACTTGGCGGGCCCCTGCGGTGCGGGGATCCGAACGCCCAGCGGCGATAGCGGCGTTGCCACCGCGCCGAATTTCTCGAAGGCCTTGAGGACCTTTTCGCGCGTTGCCTTCAGTCCATTGACCCTGAGGTCGATCGGCGCCCGCAAACTGAGCCCGCGGCCTTCTTCGCCGGCCCTCCCACCAAACGTGCGCTCGAAGGATTGCGTCATCCACTCCGGCAGGTCGCCGGAAACCGCCAGGGCAGCATCTTCCGGGATGGCGCGTTCCAGCCCGGCGACCTCTTCTTCGCTGAGCGGTTCGATCGAATACTGCGAACCATCGGCTGCCGCCTGCAAAGCTTCTGGCGACAGGCCGAGCGCGTCACCCGCCGCAGCAAGTGCAAGCGCCCGCGGCGCATCCGAACCCATTTTCCAGGCAAACGAGTTTTTGTGCCGCAGCGCGTCGAACACCAGCGTTCCGATCGCCGTGCGATCCCCCGAACCGGCAAAGCGATGCGACCGCCCCCAGTCGGAAAGTGCCGATGATGCCGGCCGATGATTGACGGCGATGTCTTCCAGGACCTCGATTGCGGCCCCGATCCTTGCGCCCGGTCTCATATGCTTCCCCAGTGTTCCGTTTCTGACATTTGCTTCCCATTGCGGCCAAGTTCCGAGCAAATGTCAGAACCATAAGGAACACTAGTAACTCTATGATCCTAGTGTAGCTTTTGCACCTGACGTTTGGGTTTTGAGGCGAGCCGCAAGCGGGTACCAAACGTCAGGTGCGCTACACTAGAATCCAGAATTGACGACGTGCGCCGCGATCATGACCCAAAGCGCGGCGGCGGCAAACACGGACACGAGGCCGGCCACGGCCTGCCCGTTTTCGTTTCGCAACAAAAGCCCGAAGACGGCGCCCGTCACCTGCGCCAAGGCGAACAGCGTCGCAAAGAACAGGATGCGCTCGTCGACGATGCGCATCGCAAAGGCAAACAGGCTCCCCGCGTAGAACAGGACAGGCAGTTCGAATTGCGCGCGGTAGGCCGCATCGAGCCTGCCGCTGCCCGACGACCGAGAGCTCCGCCACCAGCACAGTCCTGCGACGAGAAGAGCCAGTGCCACCTGCACCAGCACCGGCACGATGATCAGAAACTGCGACACGCGCATTGGAACCTCCTGATTATGAGGTCAACGCAGCGCCCAACTAACCGCCGCCCGGATAATTGGGGCTCTCGCGCGTGATCGAAACACCATGGGCATGGCTTTCGCGCATGGCCGCCGGCGAGATCCGCACGAACCGCGCCCGCGCCCTGAGTTCGGCCAGATCCTTGGCTCCCACATACCCCATGCCGGCGCGCAACCCTCCGACAAGCTGGTGCAGCACGTTGTCGACCGGCCCCTTGTAGGGAACCTGCCCCTCGATGCCTTCCGGCACCAGCTTCAGCGTATCGCGGACTTCCGCCTGGAAGTACCGGTCCGCCGACCCGCGCGCCATCGCCCCGACCGAACCCATGCCGCGGTACGACTTGTAGGTCCGTCCCTGATAAAGATAGGTGTCGCCCGGCGCTTCGTCGGTGCCGGCCAGAAGCGAACCGATCATCACGCAGTCCGCGCCCGCGGCCAGCGCCTTGACGACGTCGCCGGAAAACTTGATGCCACCGTCGGCGATAATCGGCACGCCGTGTTTGTGGGCGGCATCGGCGCAATCGGAGATGGCGGTGAGCTGCGGCACGCCGACGCCGGCAACGATCCGCGTCGTGCAGATCGATCCTGGGCCGATACCGACCTTGACCGCGTCCGCACCCGCATCGATCAGTGCCCGCGTCGCATCCCCTGTCGCCACATTACCGGCAATCACCTGCACCGCATTCGACTGCTTCTTGATGCGCGCCACCATTTCGATAACGCGGCTCGAATGCCCGTGCGCGGTATCGACGACGATGAGATCGCAACCCGCATCGACCAGCAGCTCGGCGCGGCGGAAACCGTCATCGCCGACGCTGGTCGCCGCCGCCACCCGGAGGCGCCCGGCTTCGTCCTTGCAGGCGTTCGGATGCTTCTGCGCCTTCTCGATATCCTTCACCGTGATGAGGCCGATGCAGTGGTACTCGTCATCGACGACCAGCAGCTTCTCGATTCTGTTCTGGTGAAGCAGCTTTCGCGCTTCCTCCTGCGCAACCGAACGCGTCACCGTGACGAGGTTGTCCTTCGTCATCAATTCATGGATCGGTTGGCCCGGATTCGAGGCAAAGCGCACGTCGCGGTTGGTGAGGATTCCAACGAGCCGGCCCCTGGGATCGGCGCTGTTCTTTTTCTCCACCACCGGAATTCCGGAGATCTGGTGAGTTTCCATCAGTTCCAGGGCATCGGCAAGCGTCGCGTCGGGCTCGATGGTGACCGGGTCAAGCACGATGCCGGATTCGTACTTCTTCACTATCGCCACCTGCCGCGCCTGCTCCTCGGGCTCCAGATTGCGGTGCAGAACGCCGATGCCTCCCGATTGCGCAACGGCGATCGCAAGACGGGCTTCCGTCACCGTATCCATGGCCGAAGACAGGATCGGGATGGAGACGGCAATCGACTTGGTGACTTTCGAGGCGACCTGGGCTGCTCCGGGCAGGATTTCGGAAGCGCCCGGCACGATCAGCACGTCATCGAATGTGAGTGCGATTCCCTGTTCGCCTGAGATAAGACTCAGTGCCATGACGAACCTCCTGAGGTTTGAGGTAGATACGGGCCGCGCTTGAGACCCTGCGGCGACCGCCGGAAAAGGCCACTGTGTTCTGTATTAGACGCCTGATTCCCGGGAGAAGTTCGTCTAGCGGCTGTGAATCCAGAACACAAATAAGATTTCGACCGGCTCTCCGGCGTAGACGCTTCGGGTACGAAGTGTCGGCGTCGGAACAACAGGCAAGAACGAAAGCCGGTGCAGGCCTATATCACCTCGCCCGCGCTGCGCAAAGGCCGCGCGCTTTCGTCGCCTGCAACAACGAGTGGATGATGTTCGCCAGTCCCCTCGATGAGCCTCGCAACGCAGCGGGCCAGCACCGGAGCCAATAAGAAGCCGTGCCGGTAGGCGCCATTGACGCGGATCGTGCGGGCATCCGGGCTGACGAGGATGCGCGGCACATTGTCATCGAAAGCCGGGCGCACGCCCGCCCCGGCTGCCACGATCTCCGCTTCCGCGAACGCCGGGTGCAGCGCATAGACGGTGCCGAGCAATTCCAGCATCGAGCGCACCGAGATCGGCCCGTCGTCCTCGCTTTCGATGACCGTCGCCCCGACCATGAAGCGCTTGTCGCCCCACGGCACGACGTAGATCGGGTGGCGCGGATGCAGCAGCCGCACCGGCCGGTTGAGGACGACCTCGCTCGTGCGCACGATGACACGCTCGCCGCGCACCGCGCGCAGCCCGCTCAGCTGATCGCGGGCGCCAATCCCCCGGCAATCGACGAGAATGCCTGTTTCCTCGCCTATCAGGTCGGAGAACACGTCAGGGTCCGCCCCTAGAAAGACCTCGGCGCCGGCTTCGCGCACGCTTTGCAGCAGGAACGAAAGCGCATGCGGGGTCGCCATGTGCGCTTCGTCGGCAAAGTACAGCCCGGCGGGAAAGCGCGTACCGAGATCCGGTTCCAGCGCCGAAATGGCCACTGCATCGACCACGGCATGCCCCTCGGTCATGCGCCGGTATTGCTCCAGATCCGACCGGTCGCGAGCTGCGGCGACAACAAGCGTGCCGTTATTGACGAGTTCGGGATAGGCATCCCGCCACAAGGCGAGCCCTTGCCGGCCGTGTTCGAGAACGATGCGGGGCGCGGCTTCGGCCTCGCAATAGGGCGCGAGCATGGCGCCGGCATAGCTGCTCGCCGATGCCGCCAGCGGATCGTCCGCACGGTCGACAAGCCGCACCCGGTGGCCGGCGCGTGCAAGGACGAGCGCCTGCCACAGCCCGATCACCCCGGCACCCGCGACGGTGATTGGCGCGACCATGTCCTTTGCCGAATTCTTCACCGAACCTGCCAAAGTCGCTCCTCAACTGCTTTCACGAAGCTCAACCGCCGCGCGCGACGCCTTCGCGCCGCGGATCGGCCGCACCTTCAAGTACGCCGTCCGGGCGCACGACGATAATGTGCGTCCCCGACGTCATCAGGTCCGGCACGACGGTATGACCGAAAGGCTTCACCTTCAAACCCTGCCAGATCGCCTGAGCACCGAACTCGACTTCGAAATTCCGACCCCGGCTGCCGAAATTGACGAGGTCCGCCGTCTCTTGCGCGCTCATGTTCCAGTCGATCAGCGCGATCAGCGACTTTGCCACATACGTTATAATTCGCGATCCCCCGACCGATCCCAGCACCGACTGCAGTTTTCCTTCTCGATCGAAGACCAGCACCGGCGACATCGAACTGCGCGGACGCTTGCCGCCCTCGACCCTGTTGGCAATCGGCCTGCCGTCGCGATCGGCGGGACGGAAGGAAAAGTCGGTCAGTTCGTTGTTTAATAGAAATCCCGCCGCCCAGATCCCCGAGCCGAACCCGCCTTCAATTGTCGTCGTCATCGACACCGCATTGCCCGAGGCGTCGACAATGGACATGTGGCTGGTGCCGGAGCGCTCGACTGTCGCATCGATTCCGAACCGCCCCTTCGCAAAAGCCTGCGGTTCACCGGCCTCCGGGGACGCCATCGCCCACTCCGAAATGAGTTTGCGCCGCGCCTGGATATACTCCTCTGCCAGCATACCGTCCGGCAGTGCGACGAAATCCGGATCCGCCAGATACCGGTCGCGGTCCGCATAGGCGAGCTTCTCGGCCTCCGCGATGAGGTGCAGCGACCACGGGCTCATCGCGCCATGGCCGTTGTCGGAGAAATCGTAGCCTTCGAGGATCTTCAACGTCTGCCCAATCGCAATGCCGCCCGACGACGGCGGCCCCATCCCGCACACCCGCCGCTGGCGATAATCGAAGCAGACCGCCTCCCGCTCCTTTGCCCGGTAGGTGGCAAGATCGGCGAGCGTCATGTCGCCCTTGGCGTTCGGCGCCTCGCCCAGCGCTTCGATGATCGCCCGGGCGATAGGCCCGTCTTCATAGAAAGCCGCCGCCCCCTGCTCTGCAATCGCGCGCAGCGTCTCGGCGAACTCGGAATTCTTCAGGAGATGACCGACCGCTCGGGGAGACCCCGAATCATCGAAAAAATAGCCACGCGCCTTCGGCGTGAATCGCTCCGCCCCAAACCAGATCAGCAGTACGTTGAGGCGCGGCGAAACCTTGAAGCCGTTTTCGGCGAGCCGGATCGCCGGTTCGAACAGTTTCGCCCACGGCAGCCGGCCATGCTTTTGATGCGCAAGTTCCATGACGCGCACCGTACCCGGCACGCCGACGCTCAGGCCCGAGTTGACGGCGGTGTAAAAGCTCATCGGCTTGCCCGCGCGCATAAAGCGGTCCGGCATTGCGGCGGCCGGCGCCGTCTCGCGCCCGTCATAGGTGGTGATCCGGCCGGTCGCCTTGTCGAGGTGTAAGATGAACGCGCCGCCGCCGATGCCGGATGACTGCGGCTCGACCAGATTGAGCACCAGCTGCGTGGCAATCGCCGCATCGACGGCGCTGCCGCCGGCCTCAAGAATTTCGACACCCGCATCGACCGCTTGAGGATTGGCCGCCGACACCATGAACCGCCCGGCGGTCGCCGATGTCTTCGGCTGCACGCCGCTCGCGGCTTCCGGCGCAACCCGCCCGCGCGGCTCTTGCGCGGTCACCGGCGCAAAGCAAATGATGCTGATGCATGCGGCAAGGAATGCCGCGATCAATCCACCTGGAAGTCCCCATACCCCACGACCGGGGCTCTTTTTTCCGGCTTGCTGTTTTTCATCGTCCGTCAATGGAAATCCCGCGACTTTGGAATGATGCGCTCGTTGCGCGGATGCCCGGCCCATCGGGGATGCGCACCGGCGCCCCGCGCATCCGCCTCATGCGTCCCGCGCGCCGACCCGGGATCGGGCCGCAAAACCTCGTCGGCATTGGCGATCGGCACGCGCATGTCTTTTGCCTCTTCTGACAGATGCATGAGCATGCCGCTGCGGTCAAACAGGCGCGCCGAGACGACATGGATGATATCCTCATGTCGTTGAACATGGCCCTCGATCAAGATCAGCCGCGCACCCATCACGATCCTGCGATAGCGCTCCAGCGTTTTCGCCCACACAACCGCATTTGCAACACCCGTCTCATCTTCCAGCGTCATGAAGACGACGCCCTTGGCGCTGCCCGGCCGCTGCCGCACCAGAACGACGCCGGCGATTTTCACCCTCCGTCCGTCCTTCATGCCGCGCAATTCGGCGCACGACACGACTTTCTCTGCCGCAAGCATTTCGCGCAGGAACTGCATCGGATGCGCTTTGAGCGACAGCCGCAGCGTCTGGTAGTCGTTGACGACATGCTCCGAGAGCGCCATCTCCGGCAGATCGACTTCGGCCTCCGACCCCTCTTCGCGCGCCTCCGCCCAGTCGAACAGCGGCAGCAGCGAAGGCGGCCCGACCGCCTTCACCTGCCACAGCCCCTGGCGCCGGTCGAGGGACAGCGATCTGAACGCATCGGCAGCCGCCAGCTTCTCCAGGGCCGGACGCCTGAGCCCTGAGCGCCGCCTCAGATCCTCGATATCAGCGAAACCGTTGCCGCGCGCGGCAACGAGCTTTTGCGCATCCTCTTCTTTCAGCCCGTCGATCAGCCGCAGCCCGAGCCGCAGCGCCGGCCCGCCCTTGCCGACATCCCCCGGCCGCACGTTGCCGCGTTCCTCGATCGTGGAAACCCCGCCGTACGGGATCGGCTGCGCGCCCGCCTCCAGCGTGCAATCCCAGTCGGAATGATTGACGTCGGCGGGCCGCACCTCGACGCCATGCTCGCGCGCATCCCTGACGATCTGGGCAGGTGCGTAAAACCCCATCGGCTGCGAATTGACGAGCGCTGCTGCAAACACCGCCGGATAATGGCACTTGAGCCAGGACGACACGTAGACGAGGAGGGCGAAACTGGCCGCGTGGCTTTCGGGAAAACCGTATTCGCCGAAGCCCTTGATCTGGTTGAAGCAGCGTTCGGCGAACGACTTGTCATAGCCGCGCGCCACCATCGCCGAAACCATCGCCTCTTCGAGAAGCCCGATGGTGCCGCGCCTGCGGAACGTCGCCATCGCCTTCCTGAGTTCGTTGACCTGCGCATCCGAGAACCTCGCCGCCACCATGGCTATGCGCATCGCCTGCTCCTGGAACAGCGGTACGCCCTTCGTCTTGCCGAGGATCTGGCGCAATTCGTCCGGCGGCCCGTGTTCGGGCGAGGGCGCGGGATAATGCTCTGGCTCCTGCCCGTTCCGCCGCCTCAGATAGGGATGCACCATGTCGCCCTGGATCGGCCCCGGCCGCACGATCGCCACCTCGATGACGAGGTCGTAGAACGTGCGCGGCTTGAGGCGCGGCAGCATGTTCATCTGCGCCCGGCTTTCCACCTGGAACACGCCAATCGAATCGGCGCGGCACAGCATGTCGTAGGTCGCCTTGTCTTCGCGCGGCACCTTGGCAAGCGTCAGCGAGCGGCCGTGATGCTTGCTCAGGAGATCGAACGCGCGGCGGATGCATGACAGCATGCCGAGGCCGAGCACATCGACCTTCAAAAGCCCGAGCGCGGCGATGTCGTCCTTGTCCCACTCGATGACGGTGCGCTCCTCCATCGCCGCATTTCCGACCGGCACGACTTCGGTAAGCGGCCCGCGCGTCAGAACGAATCCGCCGACGTGCTGGGAAAGGTGACGCGGAAAGCCGACGAGTTCCCGCGTCAGTTCGATGACGCTGGCGATCAGCGGATCGCGCGGGTCGAGGCCGGCTTCGCGGATATGGCTCTCGGGAAGCGCATCCCCCGAACGCGTGCCCCACACCATGCCGGCAAGGGCTGCCACCGTATCTTCCGACAGCCCCATCACCTTGCCGACTTCGCGCACCGCCGAGCGCGCCCGGTACGAGATGACGGTTGCGGCAAGGCCGGCCCGCTCGCGGCCATAGCGCGCATAGATGTACTGGATGACTTCCTCGCGCCGCTCGTGCTCGAAGTCGACGTCGATGTCGGGCGGTTCCTTGCGCTCCGGGCTGACGAAACGCTCGAACAGGAGGTCGGCCTCCGCCGGGTTCACCGCCGTGATGCCGAGGCAGTAGCACACCGCCGAGTTGGCCGCCGAGCCGCGCCCCTGGGCGAGGATGCCACGCGCACGCGCAAAGCTGACGATGTCGTGGACGGTCAGGAAATAGGGCGCGTAGTTGAGCTGCGCGATGATCTCCAGTTCGCGCGTCAGCATCATTCGCACCTTGTCGGGGATGCCGGCCGGATAACGCCACGCCGCCCCCTCCCAGGACAGGTCTTCGAGATGCGCCTGCGCCGAGCGCCCCGGCGGCACCGGCTCGTCGGGGTATTCGTAGACGAGTTCGTCGAGCGAAAACGTGCACGCTTCGGCAATCTCCAAGGTCGCCGCCAGCGCGTCCTCGAACCCGGCAAAAAGCCGCGCCATTTCTGCGGGCGCTTTCAGGTGGCGTTCTCCGTTGGCTTCGAGACGGAACCCCGCTTGCCCGATGCGCACGCCTTCGCGGATACAGGTAACGACATCCTGCAACGGCCGCCTGTGACGCGCGTGATAGAGCACGTCCCCGCTCGCTACGAGGCGAACTCTCGAGCGTTGCGCGAGTTCATTGAGGCAGGCGATGCGCGCCCGGTCGTCGCCACGCCAGCAATGCGTCGCGGCAAGATAGAGAACCTCACCGCCTAGAACATTTTCGACTTTGATCGACTGAATGTCGAAGTCGCCACTGCGGCCCGGCGCCTGCTCAACACGAGCCTGCGAAGTGTTGACGGAACAAAGAGCCGAACGCAACCTGCGCAACTGCGCTTCGAATCGATCGCCATCCGCTTCGCTATGCCAGTCCCATCCCTCTGGCGGCAGCGCGATGAAGATCTGCCCCTCGCCGTGCGCCGCCACATCGCCGAGCGAGATTTCGCACTGCCCCTTGGGTGCCCGCATCTGCCCTAAAGACAACAGCCGCGACAACCGCCCGTAGGCGGCACGATTGCGCGGCAGGCAAAGAAGGCTTGGACAATCGGTGAGGTCGAGCCGCGCACCGGCAATGAATTTCAGTCCGAGTTCTTTGGCGGCAACATGCGCGCGCACCACGCCGGAAAGCGTATTGCGGTCGGTAACGGCGATTGCCGAAAGACCCAGCGCCTTGGCCTGCGCGACGAGTTCTTCGCCGTGCGAAGCTCCGCGCAGGAAGGAAAAGTTTGTCGTTACCTGCAGTTCGGCGTAACCGGACTGGAGCGCGGGGAGCCGCGTTAAAGCGCCCATCACGAACCGCCTCCGTAAAGCCCGTGCATCAGCCACCGCCCGCGACCGCCGGCAACTCCCAGCGAAGCCTCTTCATCGACCGCCAGCTCATGGAAAATCCAGAAGCGCGCACCGCCTTGCACCTCGACGCGAAAATAGTCGCGCTCGCGCGATTGCCGCCCGCCCGCCCGCCCGATATCCCGCCACCACTCCGGCGCGATCCGCTCGGGGCCTTCGCAACTGGCGATTCTGTTGTGCATCCGCCGCCACACGAACGCGCCGGGCCTGCCGCGGATGCCGCCTTCAAAAACGTCGATCGGCTCCGGCGGGCTCAGGAGAAGCAGCGGACGTGGCGGCTTTGCTAGCTCTCCAACGGAAGCCGGCATCCCACCGGCACGCACACCCCGCCGCCCAACCGTCTCCCGCGCCGGCACGAACCGCGCCGCCCGCTCCGGGATATGGCTCTCGCAAAGCTCAAGCATCCGCACGCGGGACTGCCCGAGGCGGCTGACCAGCCGGTCGACGAGCAGCGTCAGCGCCCGCGCCTCATCGCCACCACCACCGCCGTCGCCGACCCCGAGACGCTCCTGCGTCACCTGCATCGGCTCGGCCAGAACGCACGCGAGTTCGGCGACGTCGATGCCGAATCCAGCGTCGATTGTGGCAAACTTTTCCGCCAACAGACCCATCAGGTGATCGCCGTCCCGGCATGCCCGGGAAGTCCCCGCCTCCATGATCGCCGCCGTCCCGTCGCTCCGATAAAGCGACAGCCGCACATGCCGGCAGCCGAGCCCCTGACAACTGAGCTGTGCGACAAGTCGCGCCGCCAGAACTCCGGCTTCCGTGGCAATCCCCTCCGCCGAAATCAGCGGATCGGTCCATGACTGGCGCACGCTGAGGACCGGCGGTTCTGCCAGCGGCTTCAGCGGCTCCAGCACTCCTCCCAAGGCTTGATCCAGGCGCACAACAACGCTCCCCGCCAGTTCCTGCTTTTTGGCTTTCCCGCTTCTGGCGCGGCCGTCTCTGGCGCTCTTCCCGCGCCCGAAATGCGTCTCGTTGAAACGCCGCTGCAAACTGGCGCGTGGAATATCGTAGAGCTGCCCGATACGTTTCAGCCCCAGCCGTTTCAGCAACAGCACCGCATCAGCATCAAGCCGCAAGGCCTCGACGGGAAAACCCGCCAGCCCCGCCCGCAAGGCACCCGCCGCAATGCTGGAAAACACCTGCGCCTGCGCCCCGCCGCCGACGGCAAACCGCGCCAGCGCGTAGGCGGCCGCAGGCGTATCGGCTATCCCCGCCCGCACCGTCAGCCCGAAACCTTGAAGACGCCGCACCGCATCGGCCAGTAGCCCCGCTTCCCCGCCGTAAAGATGCGCCACCCCGCTGACGTCGATCCAGATGCCGCAATCATCGTGGGCGTTGCGCTGCGATCCATACCGTCCGCACCATTGCGCCAGCGCCGCGAGCGCTACAGCGTCTGCTTGCGGCGCGGCTTGCAGCGATACGAGTCCCGGCAGCAGCGCCCGCGCATCGGCAAGACCCTGGCCGACCCACAGGCCTTGCGCCACCGCCTGCTCATTGACCGCCGTGATCTCGATGCCGCGCCCGCCGCTCGTCACCAGCACCAGCGGGCGATCGTTGGAAATATCGCGCGGGCGCACCCGCCGCATCCGCTCGATCGGCCAATAGGGGAACCACAGATGGACGAAGCGTTTCATCCCCGCTCACCCATTGCGTCCCCGGAAACCGGCTTCGCTGCCGAACACCGGCTTCCGGGGTCTTGCCCGTCCGCTCTGGAGGAGAGGTCGTGAAACCTCCCCGCCTGCAAGATCCCGGCACGCGCTTCGATTGAAGCCGTACCCGGAACGCAGCCTGAAAGAACGCTTGAAGGCGACCGCAGTTTTTCGAGCACTATCCTGCCGCAGCCATCGCCTGGCGCATCCGCGTCGAACGGAGAGGGCGCCCCCGGCTGCAGACCGACCCGCCAGCGGCGCGCCGTCGCCCCCGCCGTCGGCGTCCGCGCGCCCGTCACGAACAGGCAGGGCGTTGCATACGCCTTGGCGGCCAGACTGAGACGCCGTGCCGGCGTCAGCGCCATCGCGTCGAGGCACCCGACGACGGCGGCCAGCGCCTGCGATTTAAGCCCCTCCTCCATCGCCCACAGCGTTTGCTGGGACTTCGCCGTCTCGACGATGAGCAGCTGTTCGCACGCCACGCCGAGCTGATCGAGACCCGGCCCGTAAAGCCGCCCCGCCTCCCGCAGGATGTCGGAAGTTGCGCAGAACAGAATCGTCCCGCGATCGCCGGCAAATCGAGGCTGGGCTGCAAGCCTCAGGGCGAACGCCAGCGCCGCGGCAAAACCCGCAGCGGACACAACCGGCAGATCGGGAACGGCCGGCTTGATTTCATGTGTCGCTTGCGGGTCGAGCTCCCAGGCCCCCAGCCCCTGCGCGCGACGCGCAGCCCCCTCCGCGCGATGCGCTGCCCCTTCCGCGCGATGCGCAGAATGCCGCCGCAACGCCGCCGCCGACACGAAGGAATGAGGCGAACCGCGCTCGATACGCTCGATCTGCGCCCGCAACGCTTCAAGCTTGTCTTTCTCTCGCGGCTGTTCCGCGCTCTCTGGCGGCGCGTCGGATGTTGCGGCCCCACACGACTTCAACCCAACACAAGCCTGCGCAGTGTTGGCGGACAAAGACCCAACACAAGCCTGCGCAGTGTTGGCGGACAAAGACCCAACACAAGCTTGCGCAGTGTTGGCGGACAAAGGCCCAACACAAGCTTGCGCAGTGTTGGGGCACAAAGACCCAACACAAGCCTGCGCAGTGTTGGGCACAAGGAAGTGCGGGCAGACGAGAGAGCCGTCAGCAACAGAAGACGCAGCTAAAGCGCCATCGCTGACCGAAGTCGCGGCGGCGGAAAATCGTACGGCGCCGGATGTTGCGACCGCAGGAAGCAATGGGCATCCGGCAGCTAGAACACCAGCGCCGGCCGAAGGTACGGCTGCGGAGAATCGTACGGGCGCGGATGCTGCGAAGCAGTGGGCATCCGAAGCGCCCATAAAGAAAGAGCCGTGGAGAGCCGGAACGGGAGAGGGCAGTCGACCGTTCCGGCTCCCACGGCAAGGCACAGCCTCGACGCAGCGGGGTAAGCAGACGTCATGAGACGCAGGCCTTGAAGACGAGATCCGCATTAACTCGGGCGGCGGGGGCATAGGGGGGGAAGCCGCCAGGGCCATGGGAACGCTCTCGCGATACGAATTCAACTCACACTGAAACCAACGCAGACCAACACGATAAGCACCAACGCAGCGCTTGAGTTCTGTTTTTGTTCTACGTACGGAATCGCCGGAGGTCAACAAGAAAATGGAACAAAAGGGGAATAAAGTTCACGCCTAAGAGCTCGGCGCCACGCGGCCTGACCCAAATCACGGGAACCAACACGATTGTGACCGCGTTTTGACGCAATCGAGCCGGGAGTGTGGCCGTTTCGCTCTGCACAAATCCCACGCGTTCCTATACCTTCTGTTCATCATAAGAGGTGCAGATTTGCCGAAACGGAAACGGTTGTTACAGCCAGCCAGCACCCACTGAAATACGCCAACCTGATTCATCAAATCGTCACGGCAAACGGTCGGAAAGCGCCCGTCGCCAGACACATGAGCCGAACTGAACGGAGCTAACCACGAGATGTCCGTCTACCCCCGCCTCGCAAAATTTCTGCCCGTCCTACTCGCCGGCATCGCCGCGCTATCGTTCGCCCCGGCCGCCAACGCCCAGTGGGGCGGCGGCGCTGAATGGGGTGGCGGCCGTCAGACTGTCAGCTTCCCCACCAGCTTCGCACCGGGAAAAATCATCGTCAGCTTCGGTGACCGCCGCCTTTACAAGGTCACAGGACGCGGCCAGGCGATCAGCTATCCGATCGCAGTACCCCGTGAAGACGCCCGCTGGCAGGGCACCACCAACGTTTCGATGAAACGCGTCAATCCGGACTGGCGTCCGACTCCGACGATGCTTCAGAAAAATCCGCGCCTACCGACCTGGGTTCCCGGCGGCCACCCGATGAATCCGCTCGGCATCCGCGCGCTCTACCTTGGCTCCAGCACCTATCGCATCCATGGCACGGATGCCCCCTGGACCATCGGCACCGCCGCCTCATCGGGCTGCATCCGCATGTATAACGAGGATGTCGTCGACCTTTACAATCGCACCAACGTCGGCGCCAGCGTGCTGGTGACCTGGAAGCGGTTCAAGACCGGCGACTATGCCAGCGCCGGATCGAAGAAGTCAGCCAACCAGTGGTAAGTTCCTCCTGTTGACACAATGATCGACTTCTAAAGGGTCGCTGCATCAAGCAGCGGCCCTTCTCTTTTTGACGATCCGGCGGCAGGCACGACGATGACGTCTCCAAACCTTGTCTTGCCGCAGTTGAAAAATAGGTTTCCACCGAATCGAAACGAGCCGGACTGCTGCCTGCACCACGGTTGCGAAGCAGTACTACGCCGCGAGGTAACGATGACGATGCTCACCAAATCCGGTATTTTCACCTGCGCCGCCGCGCTGCTGGCGGTCTTCAGCCGTGTCGTTCCGGCCGCCGCACACCCCCACGTCTGGGTGGACGTCAAGACCGCGGTTGTCTACGAGGCGGGAAAGATCGCAGGATTTCAGCACGCCTGGACCTTCGACGAGGGCTACGCCACGATGGCCATCGAAGGTCTCGATAGGAATGGCGACGGCGCCTACGACCGCGAGGAACTTGCCGAACTGGCCCAGGTCAACATCGACGGCCTCAAGGAATTCGGTTACTTCACCTATCCAAAAATCGGTGAAGTCGCGCTCAACACCGGGGCGCCGAAGGATTACTGGCTGGACTACACGAAAGGTATCCTCACCCTGCACTTCACCTTGCCACTGGCCGATCCCGTTCTGGCCGGCGCGCAGGGGTTCAACTTCCAGGTCATGGATCCAAGCTTCTATATAGCTTTTGAACTCGCCAAGGATAGCCCGGTGACGCTGGCCGCTGGCGCCCCCGCCGACTGCAAGGCCGATGTCTCCCTTCCCGCCGACGAGACCGAAGATGCAAAGAGGCTGGGCGATGCCTTCCTTCAGCAATTCGGCGGCGACATCGGCATCGGCATGGCCCGGATAATTTCGATCTCCTGCCCGGCGAGTTGACTTCCCTCATAGTCTGGGCAAGCGCACCAACGCGGAACGCCGATTAACTCATCTTTCACTGTTTCCCCCACGCAGCGGCGGAAAACATTAGTCTTGGAACCGTGGGCCATAAGCAGCCCAACGTGAGTTTCCGAGGCGCTGTCGCATGAAGAACGTTGCATGGCTTTTCGTTTTTTGGTTTGGCGTTTTGGCCGCCATGCCGCCAACCAACGCCGCGCGCGATCTGCAGACTTCGGCCGCCCCCGGTCCCAGCCTGCAACTGATCGTTCTTGAAACCGACGGCTGCGTCTATTGCGATGTGTTCCGCCGCCGCCTGCTCGCCGCCTACCAGTCGTCAAAGCAGGGCAAACGGGCGCCGATCCGCTTCGTCAACATCAACGATCCCGCCCTCGGCGACCTCGGCCTGACCCAGCCCGTCGGCATCGTGCCGACCTTCATCATGCTGGAAAACAACCAGGAAATCGGGCGCATTCCCGGCCTTATGGGGCATCAGGACTTCTTCCGCGCCATCGATTACATGTTGATCGGCCACTGACGCCCGCCTCGAACAGCCCCCGAATCTGTGAAAGAATTTCGGCTTCAGACCCGTTGCATTCCCACTCCGCATCGGCTTCCATGCGCTCCTGACCGGCAGGAGATGGATAATGGACAGGCGCGGCTTTCTGAAATCGACCGGCGCTGCGGCTGCTTTGGCGGCAACGACCACGAGTTCCACGGCCACGACGGCGGAACTATCGCAACCTGGCGAGGTCCCATCTCCGAGCCTCAATACTCAACCGACACTCGGATTCCGCCTTGCCGTTCCCTGGACCGACACCGTTGCCGGCCCCGCCGACCTGGCCCACCGCCTCGCGACCCGTATCCGCGAGACGAGCAGCGGTCGCATTCGATTGAACGTCGATTATTCGAGCTCGACCGATGCCGAATTCGTCCACGCCAGCGAGCACTCCCGCGCCGCGACACATCCAGCCTTTTCTTATTTCGCCGGCCTGCCGGCTGCTTCCGGCCTCGACGCCACAGACCTCGAAGCCTGGGTTGTCACCGGCGGCGGCCAGGATTTGTGGGACGAACTTTCAGCCGATCTCGGCGACAAGCCGCTGTTGGCCGGCCACCTAGGCCCTAACCCCGTGCTCTGGTCGAACCGCGCGCTTGTCGATCGCGCCAGTCTGCGCGGCCTTCGCATCGCGCTCGATGGTCCGAGTGCCGATCTCACCCGTGCCCTTGGCGCGACTCCGGTCCAGGTTGCCCCGGCAGATCTGGCCCGTGCACTCGCCAACGGCGACGTCGATGCCGTCGAACAGGGCGCGACGCTGAATGCCATGGCGATCGGCCTTCCGGCGGCGTCGCGCTTTGCCGTGAGCCCGTCGTTCACGCCCGCCGGCACCGCGATCGCGTTGCGCATCCGCCGCGACATCTGGGAGAACCTCTCGCAGGCCGACCAGGCGCTCATTTCCGCTTGTGCGTCGCAGGCCTACCGCACCAGCCTTTCGGAGGCCCGCCTTGCCGAGCGCCTTTTGCGCGATACCTTGCGCAGTCGTGGCGGCCCGGCCGCACAGCATATGCCGGCAGAGATATCGTGTGCGCTTCCCGCAGTCAGCGAAGCCGTCGTTGCAGCGCTAGCCGGGCACGATGAGGCGTCCCGCCGCATCAACGCCAGTTATATGATGTTCCGCCGGCAGGTTGCCCCCGGCCTCCTGGAGGGCAGCCCCATCGCCTGACCAAGTCATTATTTTGCTTGCTTTTTGTGTCGAATATTCAGGAAAAGTCCGAAGACTGATCAAATCAGCCGATAAAACGCGTCAGAGCCAAAAAAGGCCGCCAAGACAAACAGGGAGACCAATCGCATGTCCAAGGAGTATATCGAAGACATCGCACGTTACAGCCCGAAGGTGGACGAGAAGGCTGTTTCTGGGATCATCAAGCACCTCGGCATCGCACTCCGCAGCAAGGATGCCTCGCTGGTTTCCTGCTCCAGCAAGGATGAACTCGCCCGCGTCCGCGATAGCTGGCTCAAGAAAAAGCTGGCATTGGCTGACGACGACAAGAAACTCGACGGCGCCATCAAGGAAATCTGCGAAAAGATGAAGGCGGTTCAGAGCAAGAATCGCGTCACGTTCTATTACTTGCTCGCCGAAAAGTACGGCAAACTGGATTTGTTCAGCTCCTGACCGAGCGCAACGGCCTCTACTATCGATGAACTCCAAATCGCTTGCTGGACGCGGCTCGCATGTGCGCTCGCTCAACGTCCGGCAGGGCTTCCTGCAAGCTTTTGTTCCACATACCTCTATTGCGCCTACCCCAAGCATCTGTTCGTTGGAAATGGAGAGGCACTGCACCAGTGAGGCACTGAACTAAAATGCCGCAACCCGTCGGTAGCACGCCGTAGTGAAGGCTCGCCCGGCAGAAAAACGAGGCATTCAGCCTTCGTTCGTTTCGCGATCCCAAAGTTGCGCGAACTGCGCTATAAGAAACGCCGGACATCGAGCATCGAATTGTAACGCCTGTGAGTATAAAGCCATGACCGCGACATCATTGGAAGCCTTGAGGGTCGGTGAGCCTTCGCGCAGAATCGCCGACGAAAAAATGGACCAGGTTCGCGAATTGCTGCTTGGCGAAGATCTGCGGCGCACCGATGTTCGGTTGGAAGCCATCGAGAGCCGTTTGCGCGCGCTCGAAACAGACGTTGCACGACGCATCGATGCGATGCAGGCACGCCTCGAAGCACTCTCGGGCGAAGTCAGCGGCGAACGCCGCGCGGCTTTCGACGAACTCGCCAAGGGTATCTTGGATCTCGGTCAGCGGATCAAGACGATCTCGCGCATCTGAACGGAGCTGCCGCCCGGCCTATGCGCGGGCTTTCCGGCACCCGCCATAACGCGCCGGGACAACGGCGTCAGACCGCCGATACGATCGAATTGGCCGCCCTCAGGAAGAAATCCAGCATCCATGTCGCAAGGCGTCGAAAAGTTAAAAGAGCTGCTGTTCGAAACCGAAGCCCGCGCTCTCACCGACTTGCAGCGCCGCATCGAAGCCGTCGCCAAGCTTGGCACCGAGCAGCGTGCCGGCCTGTCCCGCGACCTCGACCGACTGGCAGCAACCGATGCCGCCTTCCGCAACGAGGTCAAAAGCCAGATCGACGCCGTCTTCTCGCGCGCCGGCACCGAGGACCGCTTCCGCACCAGTGTCGCCGAAGTCCTCGACCGCGCACTGGCCGAGGCCGAGATCTCCCGCCACGAGCAGCTTTCCACGGCGATCGCCCCGCTTGTCGTGCG
Source organism: Alphaproteobacteria bacterium (assembly GCA_018819265.1). Taxonomy (GTDB): domain Bacteria; phylum Pseudomonadota; class Alphaproteobacteria; order Rhizobiales; family Hyphomicrobiaceae; genus Filomicrobium. The sequence continues at coordinate 23,638 of JAHJQI010000184.1, read as the reverse complement.
CACCATCAAGCGCGAGATCCACGAAAGCCAGGATGAACTCGTCGAAGCCCTTTATCCCATCACCGGCCGCCTCGTGCAGGCCTATGTCGCCAGCGCCATCCGCGAATTGAGCGAACGCATCAACGCCCAGATGTCGGCCAACCCGGCGATGCTGCGCTTCAAGAGCCTGTTGACCGGCCGTTCGATGGCCGAACTGGCGCTCGTGCAGTCCCAGCAGTTGCAGGTCGAAGAACTCTATCTGATCCGCCGCGGCTCCGGTGAGCTGCTCGCCCGCTGGCCCAATGTTTCAAACAGCCACGACCGCGACCAGGTCCTCAGCGGAATTCTCACCGCAATCAACGAATTCTCCCTCGAAGCCTTCCCCAACGACGGCTCCGCCTTGCGCGAGATCGACCTCAACACCTCGCAAGTTTATTTGCGCGCTTCCCCGCGCCTGCTGCTGGCCGCCAAGTGCACTGGCCTATCGAATGCCGCCGTCGAACGCATGATCGATGCCGAGTTCATCGAATCACTCGACCGTCAGCAGGACCGGTGGGAGGAACTGGCCGACAACTCCTCGTCACCCGCACAGCGCAACGCGGTGCTTTCCGAGGTAGCCGAACGCATCGAGACCCGGGTCGCCGATGTGCGCCGTCAGGTCCTGAACGACAATTCCGGCTGGCTTGTCCTGAAATCCCTGGCCTGGCTGATAGCCCTCTTGCTCGCCGGCTGGATTGCCTGGGCAGGCTACAAATACGCGACCACCGAGTGGGTGCGCCAACGCGCCGATGCAGTGATCGCCAAGACCGTTTCGATGCGCGGTTATCCTGTCCGCCTGCAGGTCGCCGATTACGGCACCGCCGTGTCGCTTGCCGGGCTCGCACCGTCGGCGGCCGCGAAGGCCGAAATCATCGGCTCGTTGAAGAACGAACTCACTGGCACCGCGATCAAGGATGAACTCACCATCGTCCCAACCGCGCCCGACGCGACCCCGCAGATCGTCGGACTTCGCGAAGACCTTGCAGCATTCGAACGCCGCGTCGCCCGCGAAGCCTTCGAGCGCTCGACCGCGCGCGCGCTCACCCGGCTGGCAGCCCTGCCGGCAAGCTTCAACCAGCTGGCCCAGAACCTCGACGAACAGTCCAAGAAGACGATCGTCGCCGCCGCCGCTTCAAACATCGATACGGTGCGAACCGAGCTGGTAAAGTTGCGCAGCCATGAGGCCGGGACGGGCACCGTGAACGATAGCGCCCGGCTCGACAACAGCGAACTCGCCGCCCGCCTGGCGGCGTTGCGCGGTTCGATCGCCGTCAGTGCCGGCGGGCTCGCCGGCCTTCTCGATACCGCTTCGGCACGGCTCAGCGACGGTGCCGCCATCGTCGAATCCGACGGCGGGCTGCTTTCCGAAGCCGAAGCGATGGCCATCGAGACCGAGCAGTTCGCCACGCTTGTTGTCGCGCTCGCCCAGGCAGCCAGCATCAAGCCGCCGCCGCCAGCCCCACCAGCGCCGTCCGGTCCGAGCCCCGACGAACAGCTTGCCAACTGGGTCCGGCAGCACGCGATCTTCTTTTCCGCCGACACCCGTTTCCGCGATCCGCAGGCAGCTGCAAGCCACCTCGACCAACTCGCCGAACTGATTCAGGCGACGACGGCAACCATCCGCGTCGTCGGCTTCACCGACGAACAGGGCGGCACCCGCCAGAATTCGCCCCTCTCCCGTGAGCGCGCCGAACTGGTGCGCCGCGCCCTCATCACCCGCGGCGTTTCCGAACAGCGCTTGATCGCCGTCGGCAGGCTCGACGCCAAGGACATTTCCAGCATCATCGGCGACTCGAGCCCCAATCGCCGCGTCGAATTCGAGTTCGGTTTCGTCGGGGAGGCGCAGTAGGCACCTGCTGCCGACCGCCGCCCCGAGAGCGTGCGACCAACCAAAATCTTGGGGCGCAGTCGCGATGGCTTGAAAAGTGAAGGCGCCCCAAAGGGAACATCGATCGTGGCAACAAAGAAGATCATGCTCCTGGGGGAAATCGGCGTCGGCAAAACGTCCCTCGTCAACCGCTTCGTCAGCGGCCGTTTCGGCACCGACTACATGCCGACCATCAACGTTGAAATATACACGCACAATCTGCCTGAGACGGCGACCCGCCCGGCTCTGACGCTGCTGATCTGGGACACCGATGGAAATTTCGGCGAAACGATCTTTTCTAGCGTCTACCTGAAGAACGCCGCCGCCGCACTTATCGTCGCCGATGCGACGCGCCCGGCCTCGCTCCAGGCGATGGCCGGTCTGGCCGCAGGCTGGCGCTCTGCCCGGCCTGGCCGCCCCTGCCAACTGCTGATCAACAAGGTCGATCTGCTCAAGCCTTCTCATGAGTACTGCCTGCCCGCGGAATTGCTCAACGCCGCCCCGCCGCCCCTGCGCACCAGCGCCAAGACCGGCGACAACGTCGAAGCCGCGTTTCAAAACGCCGCCAACGACATCCTGCGCCGCGGCCTGTGAAGCGATCAGGAGAGCCCGACATGGACATCCGCCCTGCTTCTCCCGGCCCCTTGCTGAGTGCCGGGCTTTTGCTCGCGCGAAACCGGATCTATGCCATGGCCTGGCTCGATGCCGAGCTGATGGTCACCGCCCGCTTCGGTGACCTCGCCCCCGGCCTCGAAGCCGGCGAACCGCTCCATGCCGGCCTGCCGGTGCTTGCCGATTACGAAGACGAGATCCGCGCACTGCCGCGCGATGGCCGTTCTTCATTCGAGCTTCCCGGCATCATGCTCGTCGACCCCGATGGCAAGCCGGCACCGCGCATCGACTTGATCGTCTACCGGCACGCAGGCGCCGCTGGCGTCGGGTTCGATGTTCAAACGCCCATCGACGGGCCGCGGGATGCAGCAACCGGCGACACCAGCGAATTCCTGCTCCTCATCACCCGCGCCGGCACCCAGACCATGGATCTGGCCGTCGCCCGCATGCAGCGCGACCGCCATATCCTGCTGGAAGACATCGCCCAGAAGAAGCTGGAACTCGACCGCGTCAATGCCGAGCTCGAATTGTGCAACCGCGATCTGGAGGACTTCGCGACCATCATTTCCCACGACTTGAAGGCACCCATGCGCGCCTTGCGCTATCTCGCCGACGACATCGAAACCGCTCTCGACCGCGGGCAGCCCCAGGCCGCACGCCAGGCCTGCGCCGACCTCAAGACCCAATCGCGGCGAATGTCGACCATGCTGTCAGAGCTTCTCGACTATGCAGCCGTCGGCCGCCGCAAGGAATCGCTCGAAGCATGCGACACCCGCGCTCTCATCGATTCCATTACGGCGTCCCTGCCGCGCCCGCCGGGACTAGCCATCGTTATCGAGGGCGACTGGCCGATTATAGAGACCTACCCCGCACCACTCGACCTCGTGATCCGCAACCTCATCGACAACGCCATCAAACATCACGACCGGCCCGGCGAGGGCGAAATCCGCATCGCTGCAACGCCTTGCGCGGATTCGCTGGACATCGTCATCCAGGACGACGGGCCCGGCATTCCGCGCGGCCGGCAGGAAGCCGTGTTTCAACCATTCCGCAGCTACCGCCCCGACGGCGAATGCGGTCCCGAAGCGACTGGCGAGCTTTCGCATAGCATGGGCCTGGCCTTCGTAAAGCGCATGGTTGCGACGGTCGGCGGCCGCCTCGATCTTTCATCCGACCCGAGCCGCCAACGCGGCAGCGCCTTCAAGATCTCTTGGCCTGTCGAACGCGACGCCCGCCTGCAAGCGCCGAAATCCGAGTCCTGACTGGTGTTCTCGCCCCGCCACCGCCCATTCGGTGACATTGCAGGCCCTGTTTTTTTCTGCGACAACACAAACTTGGCCGCGGTTCCTGAAACATTTGGCCTCGCCGCCGCCCGCCGCACCTGCCGGCATGCGAGCCCGACGATCAGCACGCCTCCACTGGAGTACACGCATGGCAGAATCCTCGTCCACCTCCGGCGGCGATTTTCTCGACAAGAAAAGCAGCCTCAATAAAACGCTGGGACAGATGCCGAAGCTGACCGAGATTCTCGTCGTCGACGACGAGAAAATGGACATCAGGCGCCTGCGCGCCACCCTCCACCTGATGTTCGGCTATGAAATCAATGTCCGCGAAGCCACCACCCTGTCAGGTGCAATCGACGAAGTCATGAAGAAGAAGCCGCAGCTCATTCTGCTCGACGACGACCTCAAGCTGTCGGCCGACCGCGCCCACGACTCCATCCCCTATCTGCGCCGTATCGGCTATGAAGGCCCGATCGTTGTGGTCAGCGGCGTTGCCACCCGCAACCGCCGAAAGGATCTGTTGGAAGCAGGAGCAGCCGAAGTCCTGCACAAGGACGACGTCGATTCAGTGCGCATCAACGAGGTCCTGCCGAAGATCCTCGCGACGATCGGCTTTGAGACCAAGCCGACGGCTTGAGACGTGTCGTCTCAGATAGTCACCTGGCTTTTTCAATGCTAATGCAGCCGCAGCGTCAATCGCTTTCCCAACGCTGACCTGCCGGCGGGTCAATCGAGCCCGCCGACGAGAGCTAATAAAACCCTCAAGGATACCAGATGGCCCCGACCACACTCACCCATTTCATCGGTGGCGAGAAGATTGCCGGGACTTCCAATCGTTTCGCCGACGTCTTCGAACCTATGACCGGCGATGTCACCGCGCGCGTCCCGCTCGCCAACGCCGCCGAAGTGAGACATGCCGTCGAAGTGGCGAACGCCGCGCAACCGCGTTGGGCCGACACCAATCCGCAGCGCCGCGCCCGCGTTTTCATGCGCTTCGTCGAACTGCTGAACCGCCACGCCGACGAGATCGCCCACCTCATGTCGCGCGAACACGGCAAGACGATTCCCGATTCCCACGGCGACCTGCAGCGCGGCCTCGAGGTGGCCGAATTCTGCATCGGCATCCCGCATTTGTTGAAGGGTGAATTCACCGAAGGCGCCGGCCCCGGCATCGACATATACTCGATGCGCCAGCCGCTCGGCGTCGTCGCCGGCATCACGCCGTTCAACTTCCCCGCAATGATCCCGCTGTGGAAAGCCGCTCCCGCGATCGCCTGCGGCAACGCCTTTATCCTCAAACCCTCCGAGCGCGATCCCTCGGTGCCCTTGATGCTCGCAGAACTCTTCCTCGAGGCCGGCCTGCCGAAGGGCATCTTCAACGTCGTCAACGGCGACAAGGAAGCCGTCGACGCCATCCTCGACGATCCCGGCATCGCAGCCGTAGGTTTCGTCGGCTCATCGGATATCGCCCAGTACGTCTACGCGCGCGGCGCCGCCAACGGCAAGCGCGTCCAGGCCTTCGGCGGCGCCAAGAACCACATGATCGTCATGCCCGATGCCGATATGGACATGGCCGCCGATGCGCTGATCGGCGCTGCCTTCGGTTCGGCCGGCGAACGCTGCATGGCGATCTCGGTCGCGGTGCCCGTCGGCGAGGGTGCTGCCGAAGCGCTGCGCGGCAAGCTTGTGCCAAAAATCGAATCCTTGAAAGTCGGCCCGTCGACCAGCCCCGATGCCGACTTCGGCCCTCTCGTCACCAGGGCCCACCTCGAACGCGTCAGGAACTACGTCGACATCGGCGTTGGTGAAGGCGCCGAACTCGTCGTCGACGGCCGCGGCTTCAAGATGCAGGGCTACGAGAACGGCTTCTACATGGGCGGCTGCCTGTTCGACCGTGTCAGAACGGACATGCGCATCTATAAGGAAGAGATCTTCGGACCCGTCCTTTCGATATTGCGCGCCGCCGACTACGCCGAGGCACTCGCACTCGCCAACAGCCACGAATATGCCAACGGTGTCGCCATCTACACCCGCGACGGCGATGCCGCCCGCGATTTTGCCGCCAAGGTCGAAGTCGGCATGGTCGGCATCAATGTGCCGATCCCGGTGCCGCTCGCCTACTACACGTTCGGCGGCTGGCGCCGTTCCGGGTTCGGTGACTTGAATCAGCACGGCGCCGACGGCATCCGCTTCTACACGCGCACCAAGACCGTCACCTCGCGCTGGCCTACGGGCGTCAAGGAAGGCGCGCAATTCGCCATGCCGACGATGAAATGATCGAAGTTACATGATCTGCGGCAAACGTGATCCCCGTGGTCCCTTGCCGCAGCGCAACAATTGGCCCAATTGTTGCTCGATTGAGGACGCTATACGCCCACATCATGTTCCGCAAACGGGGGCCAACATAATGAGAACATTCGCAATGCTCGTCGTCGTCTCGGCTTCGGCGTTTACCATCGGCACGGCAGCCGCCGAGGACCTCAAGCTGCCAAGCGAAGTGACACCGCAGTTGCGCGCCGCATGCGAAAACGACGTTCGCCGGCATTGCAGCGCTGTCAAGGATCCAACCTATGCCAAGGTCAAAAGCTGCGTCAGGCGTAACTTCATGAAACTTGGAATGCATTGCCAGTTGACGCTGGCCAGCGCCGGCTTCAAGCAGTGAACGTCAAAAGCCGCGGGTCTGCGAACGGCGACTGCGGCTTTCGCGCATCGTTTTGCGAAATCTCGATCCTTCGACCCGACTTCGCGCAAGACGCGAACAAACGAATCGCTACCCTCTTGCCGTTACGCGCTTCACGAAATTGAACGCGACCTCTCTATCGGAAAAGAGGTTACGGCATGTCTTGGATCCAGCGCATCGCGCTTTGCTTTCTCGCCTTCGGCTTCACCGGTCTGGGCCTGATTGTCTGACAGCCGTACAGACTTGCGACGACGCCCGACGATTCAGCGGCCTTTGCTCTCGCGATCAGCGCCGGCAAGGGTCTGCGTCTGGCGGAGGGTACCGCACGCAACTCTCCTGAGCCGTTGTTGTTGTCCTGCGATAGGGTCCTAAAATTGGGAGCCGTCTCGATCGGCGCCCGCTGCGTCAGTCACGGCTCGGTCGCCTCCGTTAGTGACTGACATCATCCTCGCGGACTCGAGCCGGATGGAAAACAGGCTTGCGGCTGCCGCCCGGCTGCGGCATCACTCCGCCCCATGATAGATCTGACAACCATCCTTGATATTTCGCGCTGGCCCTTTACCGCTGACCAGCTCACGGTTCTCGCAATCCTGCTGGCGGTGCTCCTGCTGCTCGTCTGGGGGCGATGGCGCTACGACGTGGTCGCCTTCGCTGCCCTCGTTGCCGCAGTCATCATCGGCGTGGTGCCGAAGGCCCAGGCCTTCGAGGGCTTCGGCCATCCCGCCACGATGATCATCGCGCTCGTCCTCGTCGTCAGTTACGGACTTTCTTCCTCCGGAGCGGTTGAATTCATCGCCAGGCATCTGACATCCGCCAGCCGTTCAATCCCCTCCCACATCGCCGTCATGGCGAGCGTCGGCGGCCTGCTCTCAGGGGTCATGAACAACGTCGGCGCGCTCGCCCTGCTGATGCCCGTCGACATCTCTGCTGCCCGCAAGGCCAAGCGCTCTCCCGCCTGGACGCTGATGCCGCTGTCGTTTGCCACCATTCTCGGCGGGCTCGTCACCCTGATCGGCACGCCGCCCAACATCATCATTTCGACCTACCGAGAACGCGAACTCGGCGCTCCCTTCGCGATGTTCGACTTCACCCCCGTCGGCATCGTCTGCGCTGCAGCCGGAATTGCATTCGTCGCGCTGATCGGCTGGCGCCTGATCCCAAGCTCCGCCGGCCGCGTCGATAGCAGTGATGAAGCCTTCAAGCTCAACGACTACATCGCCGAGTTGACCATCGAGGAGAGTTCGGATTTCGCTGGCATGCAGTTGATCGACGCCGAGGAATTGGCCGCCAAGAGCGACGTCAAGATTCTCAATGTCATCCAGGAGCGCGGTTACATCAACAAGCGCCACGGCTGGTCGAAATTGAACGTCGGAGACATCCTTCTTCTTGAAGCTGCCGCGGAAAACCTCGACGACTTCGTCTCCGGACATAAGCTCGCCTACGTCGATACCGAGCACCAGCGCGAGAAGCTGCGCGGCGCCGCTCTGGAACTGGTCGAAGCCGTCGTCCGCCCGGGAGCTCGAATTGAGCGGCGTTCCAGCAACTCCCTGAACCTTTTCGACAACCACGGCATTTGGCTGGTCGGCATTCAGCGCGAGGGCCGCAGCCTGCAAAAACGCGTGCGCCGCGAAGCCGTCGCGGTCGGCGACGTGCTGTTGCTGCTCGGGCCGAAAGAACGCACCAGCGCCTTCATCGAGAATTGGGGCATGGTTCCGCTGGCCGAACGCGGGCTCGATGTCAAGGACACGTCGAAGGCGCTCCTGGCCGCAGCCCTGTTCGGCGCCGCAATCGCGCTATCGAGTTTCGGACTGCTCTATCTGCCGGTCGCCCTCGCGCTCGTCTGCGTGCTTTACGTCCTGTTCGGCATCGTCCCGCTGAAGGAACTCTACGAGACCATCGAATGGCCCGTCGTCGTACTGATCGCGTCGCTCATCCCGATCGGAGTCGCCCTTGAGACCTCCGGCGCCTCGAAGGTGCTCGCGCAAAGCATCGTGGAGGTTTCGCAAGGGCTGCCGCCCTGGGCCGTCCTGACGATCATCATGGCACTGACGATGACCCTGTCGGATGTTTTGAACAACACGGCGACCGCCCTCGTCGCAGCGCCCATTTCAGTCGAGGTCGCCCGCTCGCTCGGGGTCAATCCCGACCCGTTTCTGATGGCCGTGGCGATTGCCGCCAGCTGCGCCTTCCTGACCCCCATCGGCCACAAGAACAACACGCTAATCATGGGGCCCGGCGGCTATCGGTTCGGCGATTACTGGCGCATGGGCCTGCCGCTCGAAATCATCATCGTCGCCGTCGGCGTGCCGATGATCCTGCTCGTCTGGCCGCTCTGATAGAAAAGCCTGCTGCGCTGCAAATCCAATCCGTTGTGCACAACGTTCCTGTCAGCAGTGGCCGTAGGTTCGGCCCTATTCGCCTGTGTCGATCTCCTCCCGCAGGCGAAGAGACAACTTCCGACCGGTCATCGCGACCGGTCTTTTTTATGCGCGCAACAGCAGGTGCGGCTGGCACGATAACGAAGGGAGGGCACACCGCAGCGTGGCCGTGAACGATACACCCTCCCCCGTCTCCTCCTGGACTTGGGCTGGTCGTTGCCAGACCTTGTCCTAATTCAACTGTTATACAGTTACGCCAGAGCCTGCAATACGCTTGGTCGTGAAAATTGCTCGATAGATTGCATCTTTATGTTGCAGATAAACCAATCAGCGCGTGACCAGCACCGGAATATTGCAGTGAGTGATCACATCGTAGGTTTCGCTGCCGAAGATGAGTGCGGATAGCCCGCGCCGGCCATGGCTCGCCATGACGATTAGGTCGCAATTGCCACCCTCGGCCGCTCCCACGATAGCCTTCCACGGCTCGCCGCTTTCAACCTGCACGGCTTTGAGTTCGACACCGACCTCCTCGGCCTTTTTGCGAACAAAATCGAGATGGTGGTCGACCTCCTTCTTGAAGGCTTCACGGTCCTCTTTCGACACCGTCACCACGACGCCTTCGGCGACGAAATCGTCGAGATGCGGGCGCACCGTCAGCGCCGTCACTTTGGCCCCTGCCAGTTTTGCCAGTTCCAGTCCGTGCGGAACTGCGGAGTTGGCCAGTTCACTGCCGTCGGTCGCAATCAGGATGTGGCTGTACATGGGATCCTCGCGAGAACTGCGTTGGGTTCAACTCTGTCAATTATCAGGGCGTCCGGGTGCCGCAACATTGACCGCCGTCAATTCACGATCGGCGGATTTCACCGGCTTACCCGGGCAACAGGCCCATGATCGCTGCCAAATCCCAAAAAAATCAAGCGATGAGGCCGCGCAGGTCGTCAAGAACGGTATCTGCCGCCAGATCTGGGTACTCGTCCGGGCGACCGCCGCGGTTGATCCATACCGTGCAGAACCCGTAGGCCTTCGCTCCGGCGATGTCCCAGCGGTTCGACGACAGGAAGGACATGTTGCGCGGCGGCAGGCCGAAACGCGACGTTGCCAGTTCATAGACCCGCGGCGCCGGCTTGAAGATTCCCGCCGGCTCGACCGACAGCACCGCATCGAAAAGATCCCCGACGCCCGCCGAGCGCACGGCATCGGCGAGCATGGCCGGGTCGCCGTTCGACAGGATGGCGACCTTCGCCCCCTGCGCCCGCAGCGCACCAAGAACGCCGGGCACCTCCGGGTACGCGTCGAGTTCGCGATAGGCCGAGAGCAGCTTGTCGCGAAGCGCAGCGTCAAGACCGCCGCTTGCGGCGATCGCAAAGTCGAGCGCCTCCTGCGTCACCTGCCAGAACGTTGCGCGCTGCCCGGCGAGCGACCGCACCCAGGTGTACTCGAGTTGCTTCGTCCGCCAGATATCCGACAGAACCTGCCACCGCTCACCGATCTCGGCTGAATGGCGTGCGGCCGCCGAGTGCACGTCGAACAGCGTTCCGTAAGCGTCGAAGATATAGGCTTCAGCGGGCATCGACTGGGTCTCCAATCTGGCACTCATGCAAAGTCGCGCTATGGTCGGTTCGCTATTCTGTTGGAGGGGGCTTGAATGGACCCAACAGACGCTTTGAAGATCATTGACGAGCTTGCCGCAGGCCGCAACCCAGTCGATGGAGAGTTTTTCCACAACGATCGTATCTGCCAGGAGCCCGATGTCATTCGCGCGCTCCACGCCGCCGCCCGCGCGTTGAGGCTTCAGGAGCAACGCGACCGCCGATTCGAATTGACACGAGTCAGGCTTGCGGCACAAAGCCTATCGCGCGGGAGGAACGATCCCCGAACTCGACCATCGGCACCACCAGACGGTCGGCGCGATCAGAAGCCGGCTCGAAAAACAGGGGCTCGATCCGGAACGCACTTTCGCGCCGAAAACGAAACGGCCGCCGAAGGACGATCCCCGGCGGCCGATTGATTTTCTTTGCAGCGCGTCAATCAGGCCGCGGCGGCCGTATCGACTTTCGCCTTGGCCCAGCGGCCGAATTCGGCCATGGCAGCATCGACGCCACCCTCGCGGTGCGGGACGCCGGCCAGTTCGAGGCCCATCTCCACACCGCCCAGCGCGCCGAGGATGGTCAGCTCGTTGGTATCGCCCAGATGGCCGATCCGGAACACCTTGTCGGCGACCTTGGACAACCCGGCGCCAAGCGACATGTTGAAATTCTCAAGCACGAGTTTGCGGAACGCGTCGGCGCTGTGGCCTTCCGGCATTCGGATCGAAGTCACGGTATTGGAGAAATACTTCGCATCGCGGCACTGGTTCTCGAGGCCCCAGCCGTTGACCGCGGCGCGAACCCCGCTGGCCAGCTTGGCGTGGCGGGCAAACACATTGTCGAGGCCTTCCTCGTTGAGCATCTTGAGGGCCTCTTCGAGGCCGTACATGACAGTGATGCCCGGCGTGTAGGGGTAGAAGCCGTTCTTGTTCGGCTCGAGCATGTCGTTCCAGGAGAAGAACGCACGCGGCAGTTTCGCCGTCTTCGTAGCTGCCAGCGCCTTGTCGCTGACCGCGGTGAAGGCGAGGCCGGGCGGCAGCATGAGGCCCTTTTGCGATCCGCAGACCGTGACGTCGACGCCCCATCCGTCATGCTGGTAATCGACACAGGCGAGCGACGACACCGTATCGACCATCAGGAGTGCCGGGTGGCCCGCTGCATCGAGCGCCTTGCGCACCTCTTCGACGGGCGAGCAGCAACCCGTTGCCGTGTCGTTGTGCACGATGGCAACGGCTTTGATCTGGTGCGCCTTGTCGGCGGCGAGCCGCTCGGCAATCGCGTTTGCATCCACCCCGACGCGCCAGTCCGAAGCAATATAGTCGACATCGATCCCGAGCTTTCTGGCCATCGCCTGCCACAGCAGCGAAAACTGACCGGTTTCGAACATCACGATTTTGTCACCCGGCGAAAGCGTGTTCGCTAGCGCTGCTTCCCAGGCGCCGGTCCCGGATGCCGGGAACATGATGACCGGGTTCTTGGTCTTGAACACGCCCTTGAGTCCCTCGAGCACGCCTTTCGAGAATTCGGCGAACTGCTGGCTGCGGTGATCGATGATCGGTCGCAACATGGCCCGTTCGATACGGCTTGGAACCGGCGTCGGTCCGGGGATCTGGAGGAAGTGGCGGCCAGCGCGATACGTCGTCTTCGACATGCGTGTGAATCCTGATGTGCAGCGGGTGTGAAAGACCAAAAAGGATAAGGCGGCGCCGCGCCGATCGGAATTGATCGCGCTGCGGCCACCGGTGATGCGGCATAGCGCAGCCTCGTGGTCCCGTCAAAGGGGCATAATCGACCGCGCGATACCGCACTGCATCATAGTCGGGAAAGGCGAAGTGACCGATCTCGCATCGGCCAGCTTTTCTGCAGATCGATTTGGCCCTGCCGCGAAGCTGGGGAAAGCGGCACTTTTCTCCTGGCCGTAATCAATTTGGCGTAAGTCTAAAGAAATAGATTTACGCGGACACCCGCGACAATTAGGTTCAGCGCGGGTCTTGTATACGTCTTTACGTCTGGGCGTGGCACGGATTTGGGCCACGATGAGAGAAGTGAAAAGCTTCCAGATTAGACCGCTGAGCCGACGACAGGACACCGACAATTAAATGCCAACCCGCTCCGCGACCGCGGACAAGGGTGAAGCTTGGAAACCACCAGGGAGACCAGCCCCATGACGTCCAACGTCGAAACGAAATCAGTCAATCGCCGTCGCTTCCTCAAGGGCAGCGCCGTGGCCGCCGGCACCGCCGCAGTCGGAACCGTCGCCATGCCGAACGTTTCGCGCGCCGAAACGGTCACATTGAAAATGCAGAGCTCCTGGGGCGCCAGCGATATCTTCCAGGACATGGCAAAGCAGTACGTCGAACGCTGCGAGAAGATGTCAGGCGGCCGTCTGAAATTCGATCTTCTGCCGGCTGGCGCCGTTGTGAAAGCATTTCAGGTGCAGGACGCCTGCTCCGACGGGATCATCGACTGCGCCCATACCGTGACTGCCTACTGGTACGGCAAGAACAAGGCCGCTTCGCTGTTCGGCACCGGCCCGGTTCTTGGCTGCGACGCCACCCAGATGCTGGCTTGGATCCAGACCCAGGAAGGCCGCGACCTTTACAAGGAACTGACGCAGAAGATCCTCGGCCTCGACGTCGTCGGCTTCTTCGCCATGCCGATGCCGACCCAGCCGCTCGGCTGGTTCAAGAAAGAGATCAAGTCGGCGGACGACCTGCAGGGCTTGAAGTACCGCACCGTTGGTCTTGCGACCGACATTATGCAGGGCATGGGCCTCAAGGTGACCCAGCTGCCGGGCGGCGAAATCGTCCCCGCTCTCGAGCGTGGCGTCATCGAAGCCTTCGAATTCAACAATCCGACGTCCGACCGTCAGTTCGGCGCCCAGAACGTTTCGAAGGATTACCACCTCGGCTCCTATCACCAGGCTGCCGAGTTCTTCGAAATCATCTTCTCCAAGAAGAAGTTCGAATCGCTTCCCGCTGAAATCCAGGCAATCTGCGAGTACGGTGCCGAAGCAGCCTCCACGGCCAACTACGGCCTGGCACTTGACCGCTATTCCAAGGACTTGCAGGGCCTCATGAAAGAAGAGGGCGTCAAAGTTCACCGCACGCCGACTTCGGTCATGCAGGCGCAGCTCGGCGCCTGGGATAAGGTTTTGGAAACTCTGGAAAAAGACGCGTTCTTCAAGAAGGTCGTCGACAGCCAGCGAGCCTGGGCCGAGCGCGTTGCGTTCTACTACCTGACCAACGCGGCCGACTACGAACTTGCCTTCAATCACTACTACCCGGGCAAGCTCAAGAAGGCCTAAGCCCACGCATGTCGGAACGAGCGACGGGAGCGCGCCGCCTTTGCGGCGCGTTCCTGATTTTTGCCGATCTCTGGTCGCCGACCGGCGGACGCGTGGGTCGCTGACCCCGGCGCCGGAGAAACAGCGAACGGCACGCGCTGTTCCAGCAACGGTGTCAACCAGTCGGTGGCAACCCACAAGCCAATGCACGACTGCCCCCTCACTTGGCGCCTGATCACCATGGCAGGAACGGGACAACTCCGGTGCAAACCTACATCGATACGATAGACAGACTGTCAACATGGGTGGGCCACGCTTTCGCCTGGTGCATCATGGTCATGATCTTCGGCGTCGGATACGAAGTCTTCGTGCGCTACGTCCTGCGCGATCCGACCTCCTGGGCTTTCGACGTCTCCTACATGATGTACGGAACGCTATTCATGATGGGCGGCGCCTACGCGCTGGCACGAGACAGCCACGTCCGCGGCGACGTCTTCTACCGGCTGTGGTCTCCGAGGACGCAGGCCCGCCTCGAATTGTTCCTCTACATGATCTTCTTTTTCCCCGGCGTCATCGCGCTGATGATTGCCGGCTGGAAATATTTTGGACGTTCCTTCCGCTACATGGAAGTGAGCTCCATGAGCCCCGCCAACATACCGATCTGGCAGTTCAAGCTGATCATTCCAGCCGCCGGCGCACTGCTGTTCCTGCAAGGCACGGCCCAGGTATGCCGGTGCTTGTTGTGCATCAAGACGGGCCAATGGCCGGAAAAACTCGCCGACGTCGAAGAATTGGAAACTGTGTTGAAACACCAGGCGGAAGACCACGTGAAGCTCCAGCAAGACTACGAAACCCCGAAGTCGGACAAGGGAGCTGACGGCAAATGACCGATCCACAAGTCGCCATTTTTATGCTGGCACTTTTTATCTTCGTCGTGCTGCTCGGCTTCCCCATCGCCTTCACACTGATGGCGATGGGCGTCATCTTCGGCTACTACGCTTACTTTGACGCCAGCCGAATGAACCTCGACGGCAGTTTTCTCGACACCATCGTCGCCTACCTAGACAACCGCATCTTCGACCTCCTGGTCAACCAGACCTATTCGGTGATGTCCTCCGACGTGCTGACGGCCATCCCGCTGTTCTTGTTCATGGGCTACATCGTCGAGCGCGCCAACATCGTCGACCGGCTGTTCACGACGCTGCAGGTCACCGCGCGCAACCTGCCCGGATCGATGGCCGTCGCAGCTCTCGTTACCTGCGCGTTGTTTGCCACCGCGACCGGCATCGTCGGTGCGGTCGTAACGCTGATGGGCCTGCTCGCCTTCCCGCAGATGCTGAAGGCCCGCTACGACGTCAGCTACGCCTCGGGTGTCATCTGCGCCGGCGGCTGCCTTGGCATCCTCATTCCGCCCTCGATCATGCTGATCGTATATTCGGCCACCACCAACGTTTCCGTGGTCAAGCTCTACGCGGCGGCATTCCTGCCGGGCTTCATGCTGGCCGGGCTCTATCTCATCTACGTCGTCGGCATGGCCTGGCTCAATCCCAAGCTCGCCCCCAAACCGCGCGACGAGGACTTGCCCGACATCAGGGGCTGGCGGCTCTACTGGCTGCTGCTGACGTCGTTCGTGCCGCTGGCTCTGTTGATCCTGTCCGTGCTGGGCGCCATCCTTTTCGGACTGGCAACGCCGTCTGAAGCTGCTGCGGTCGGTTCGGCCGGCGGCATCATCCTGGCCGCCGCTTATGGCGCGCTGACTTGGGAACGGCTGAAGGAATCGGTCTACCTGACGGTGCGCACCTCGGCCATGGTCTGCTGGCTGTTCGTCGGCTCCTGGACCTTCTCCTCGGTGTTCTCCTACCTGGGCGGCGAACAACTCGTGAAGGAGTTCGTAATCTCGCTCGATCTGACGCCGCTGATGTTCCTCATATTGGCGCAGGTCATCATCTTCCTTCTGGGTTGGCCTTTGGAATGGTCGGAAATCATCATCATCTTCGTGCCGATCTTCCTGCCGCTCCTGATCCATTTCCAGATCGACCCGCTGTTCTTCGGCATTCTCATCGCACTCAACCTGCAGACGAGTTTCTTGACTCCGCCCATGGCCATGGCGGCCTATTACCTCAAGGGGATAGCGCCGCCACATGTTCAGCTGACGCAAATCTTCGCCGGCACCATGCCCTATCTTGCGATGGTGTTGATCTCTATGATCCTGCTCTACAACTTCCCAGGCATCGCGATGTTCCTGCCGGAATACTTCTATGGCCACTAGTTCAGGGACCAGACCGAGTTGAATACCGCAGACCTCATCGCCCTGACAGCAACCGAGGCGGCCGCCGCGATCCGCGACGGCCGCACCACGTCCGAAGCGCTCGTCACCGCCTTCCTGGATCGCATCGAAGCGCGCGATGGCGAGATCGGCGCCTGGGTGCGCGTCGATCGCGAACACGCCCTCGACCAGGCACGGCGGGCCGATACGGTCCGCGGTTTCGGCAATGGCATCGGTCCGCTGCACGGCGTCCCGCTCGCCATCAAGGACGTCATCGAAACCCGCGATTACCCGACTGAGAACGGCTGCCCGCTCTATTCGGAAAACACGACCCGCCGCGACGCGGCATCTGTCGCCGCTCTGCGATCGGCAGGCGCCGTTGTCATCGGCAAGACGGTCACCACCGAACTGGCCCTCTTGACGCCATCGAAAACCCGCAACCCCCGCGACACGTCCCGCTCACCCGGCGGCTCGTCGGCCGGTTCTGCCGCCGCCGTCGCCGACCAGATGGTTCCCGCCGCCCTCGGCACGCAGACCGCCGGCTCCGTCCTGCGTCCGGCCTCCTATTGCGGCGTCTACGGCTTTAAGCCGACCTTCGGCCTCATCTCGCGAAGCGGCGTCCTGATGCAGTCCCACACCCTCGATACCGTCGGCGTCCTCGCCCGTTCGGTCGACGATCTGGCGCTGATCACCGACTGCATGTCGGCGCGCGATCCGGGCGATCCCGTCAGCTATGACCGCAGTCAGCCGCGCCTCGCAAAGATCGCATCGGCCAAGCCGCCGGTTCCGCCCAATTTCGCCTTCATCAAGACGCCCGCCTGGAAAGCACACGCCGACCCGCGCATGCAGGAGGCCTTCGCCGAACTCAGCGGCGAACTCGGCGCCAGTTGCCAGGAGATCGAAATCGCCGGTCTCGACAGCGTCCTCGAATGGCAGCGCATCGTGCAACTCGCCGAAAATGCCGCCTACTACGGACCACTACAGGACAAGGGCCGCTCCCCGCTATCCGACGGACTGAATACGCGCCTCGACGAAGGCGCCCGCGTTCCCGTGCGCGATTACGTTGCTGCCGTCGCCTCGCGTGAAAAGGCCTACGCCGCCATCGAAGAACTGTTCGAAAATTTTACCGCGATCCTGACGCCGGCAAGCACCGGACCGGCACCTCTCCTCAGCGAAGGCATCACCGGCTCGCCGATCTTCAACGGACTGTGGACCTACCTTGGCATGCCGGCGGTCAGCGCTCCCCTGATGGAGATCGACGGATTGCCGGTGGGTATCCAGCTTGTCGGCCTGCGCAGGGACGACGGCCGCCTGCTTCGCACCACGCGCTGGCTTGCCACCCGGCTCGAAGCCGTAGAAGCTGACACCTGAAACACTTGAACCCCTAAGAGGCCTGATATGCCCGGCATATTTGCAGAGAATTTCACGCACTGGGACATTCTCGTCTACTTCCTTGTGGTGGTGTTCCTGGTCATCGCTACGCGCATCGTTGCGCCGCGTTACTATGACAAGGTCGTCGCCGTGTTCTCCGTCGGCTCCTTCATCGGCTTCCTTCTCGTTATCGAGATCTCGGTTGAGAGCCCCTCCTTGCGGGTCGTACTGCTACTCGCAGCCTTGATGGCCGCCTATGACTTCTGGCTCGACGCTTTCGCCGCCAAGAAGAAAGACAACGGCAACGGTCACTGAAGTGCCAGCCGGCAGACGCCCACTGCGGGCCTCCCAGCCAGCCGCGTGATCGCAAGCCCGACCTGACAAGCCCGACCTGAATTGTCCCGCGCAGCTTTGCGAGGGCGGGCTCCGACAGGCCCGCCGGTCCAATTCGGCAATCGCCGACGGCAAGCATTTCGAGTTTATTAACCAAGCCGCGCGACGATGGAGGATACTCTCATCCATCTGCCGGGACGTATGTCATGAGGCTGATCGTTGGAACGCTCGCAGCACTTGCACTGGTGAAAATCTATACCCAGGACGAGATCTACCGCACGGCGACATCGCAGGCTCTCGTCGAAGCCTATCGCTCGCGGGCAATTGCCGCCTGTCAGGCCGATCGTCACAATCAACAAGATGCCGTCGCGAAAATCCTTTGGGAAAAGCCCGAAACGATCGACCTCGAGATCGGCCGTTCGGACCTCGGCATCAGGATTTGGGATACCGACCACGCGCTTTGGGAATCAGCCTACCTGCGGCCCTACCTGGTGCTTTCGCCCTCCGACCGGCGCACCGGCCTCAAATGCACCTACGACATCACCGCCGGCGCTGCCAACGTCGCCCGAAGCTGAAGCCGGAAACCGTCAACAAGTGTTGTTCAGCGGCGAATGGCGGCGAGGCTGATCTGCGTCATCAGGAGATGATCGAGGCGCCCGCCGCTTAGCCGCGAGATGAACCGCTGGCGCGCCGAGAACCGGCGGACAGGACGCATCGAGACGACCCTGTATCCGGCGCGCTCGAACATCGCTGCAAAACTGTCCGGCGTAAACCAGCGCAGGTGCGTGCGGTCGAACACCCCGCGGTCGGCCTGCGGAAAGCGGCCCGCGATCAGTTCGCGCAGCACCTTCCAGTGCGCGATATTGGGAGAACTGGCCAGAACGACACCTTGCGGGCGCACAAATCGGTGCAATGACGCCAGCAGCGCCTCAGGGTCGCGCAGGTGCTCGAGGACTTCCGACAGGATCAGCCCGTCGAACTCGGCCGGCTGGAAATCCATTTCGATCTCTTCGACGTCCCCGACGATGACCCGCGACAGCCGCCCGGCTGCAACGGCCGCCGGCTCCGCCATCAGTTCGATGCCCACGTAGCGCTGTGCCCGCCCCCGTAGCAGCGCCAGCGCACCCGTATCTCCGCTGCCGCATCCGATTTCGAGAATCGAGGCCGTCGGGTCGAATGGCAGTTCCGCGATCATATCGTCGCGCGCACCGGCGAAATAGCGTTGGTCCTTGCATTGATATGCCGAAGCCAAACGGTCTGACGGGCTCAATACATTTATGGTCACGCGGCACTCCAAACGCATCGAACAGGTTTCAAATTGTTTTAGCCAAGCACAGTGAACAGCCCCCTAACGCAGCACTCCGATTATTCGGGTATTTCGAACACGAAAGCGTTGCCATTAACGGCGATTTCACCACTACCGGCTTTATCTTAGAGGCTACGCAGGACGGGGAACTGCGCCAGTACCGAGTAAAAAAACAATGTATCCGCGTACCATTAAAAACGAACTCATCGCGATTTGTGCCGCCTTGCTGGCGGCCGTAACCGTTTCAGCCTGCGCTCAAGGGCCAGGCCTTCCGCCGCCGAATTTTGCAACCAATACCGGCCCCGGCCTCGAGCACGCCTATCGCCTGCAGATCGGCGACAAAATGAAGCTTGTCGTCTTCGGTGAAGAAAATCTCTCCGGCGACGTGGAGATCAATGGACGCGGTCAGATCCAAATTCCGCTCGTTGGCGAAATCCCAGCCAACGGCAGGACGCTGAAGGACGTGCAGCGATCCATTGTCGACAAGCTTGCCGACGGCTTCATCAAATCGCCTCGCATCAGCCTTGAGATCAGGAACTACCGTCCGATCTTCGTCCATGGCGAAGTCAAGACGGGCGGCCAGTACGAGTACCGCAACAGCCTGTCCTTCACCGACGCTGTCGCCATGGCCGGCGGATACACCTATCGCGCCCAGCAGGATTACGTGATCCTCTCGCGCGCCGGCAGCGCCCCTGTCCGCATCGACATGCCGGCGGTTATCCCGCTGCTGCCCGGCGACAACATCCGCGTTCCGGAACGCTTCTTCTGATGCAGCGGTCATGGCTCTCGAGGGCCGGCGCCGCAGCGCTCGCCGCCGCTGCGATGTCGCCAACTTCGCTGCGCGCGCTCGATGACTCGAATCCGACCGGCCTCATCACCGAAACCATAGCCAGCCGTGAACGGCTCCGCGATTACGACAATTCGAAGCAATTCGGAGCCGAGCGGGTCGGCGACCGCACGCGTGAATACGTGCAGCCCGAGGGCATACGCGCTGGCAATTTTCTGCTCTTTCCGAGCGCGGAAACGCGCGTCATCTATGACGATAACATCTTCGCTGCCCCGACCAACACAGTCGACGATATCCGCACTGAAATCCTGCCGTCGGTTGAAGTGAAATCCTTTCTGCCCCGACATATCCTGAATTTCGCCTTCGACGGCCGCCTCGTCAGTTTCGCCGAGAACAGCGACCAGGACTTCGCCGATGCCCGGGCGCGGTTCGATGGCGCCGTCCATGTCGACCACGCCCACACCCTCGCCTTGAGCGCCATGACCGAGCTTGCCCACGACGAGCGCCGCGAACTTTCCGCAACACGCCTTGCCGCCGAACCCGTACCCGTACACCATTCCAAAGTCAGCGCCGGCCTGACCCGCGACGTCGGCCGGCTGTTTGGCACGATTTCTGCGACAGCCGAGCGTTACGACTATTACGATGTCGATGGTTTCGATGGCGGCAACCTCGACCAGGACTTCCGCGACACAGATATTCTTTCCACCCAGCTGCGCACCGGCTACCGCATTTCCCCCGGTTTCGAAGCCGTCGGAAAATTGAAGCTCCTCCGCCTGCTGAATGGCCAGTCCGGTCCATCGAGCGCAACGGCGACCGGATACGAAGCCCTCGCCGGATTGGCGTTTGAAACGAGCCCGCTCCTGCGCTGGCGCATTCTCGGCGGCTACGGGATTCGGGACTACGACGACGCTTCGCAGGAAACGGCCGGCGCAACGCTTCTGGAAGCGCAAGTCGAATGGCTGCCCACCGAGCGCATGACCGTCTATGGAAGCGTCAGCCGCGACATCAACGATTTTTCCGGCGAAGGCTTCAACGGCTGGGTCGAAACATCCCTCAAGGCCCGGGTTGAATATGAAATCTATAACAATTTGGTCCTGAAACTTGGCGCGAATTTCGCCCAGGCCGATTTTGAAGGCGTTGACCGCCAGGATAAAATCTATTCCGCCGAAATCGGCCTGGAATATTACATGAACAAGAACTGGTTATTCACCTTTTCATACGAACATCAAGAACGTCTATCGAGCGACGACATTTTCGACATGACCGACAACCGGTTCATGATCGGGGCCAAATTACGATTCTGAGGCAACGCGGAAACGAAAAAGATCACGCTTTAGGAAACTGGTGCAAAGGCCAGATCGGCTTTGCTCCGGATCGTTGAAGACTGACAGGCGTAGCTGGCGTTCATGGCAACAACAATAAAATGAGCATCGAGAATCGAGACGACGAGGACGGCGAAGCGGGCATCAACCCCGAACGCATCATTTCGGCTGTCCGCCGTCGCTGGCGCATCGCTGCGGGTATTGCCTGCGCGACGACCCTGATCGCTCTGACCGTCGCCCTGCTGATCCCCAACCGCTACGAGGCCGCAACGACCCTTCAGCTCGACCCGCGCAAGAAGAACGTCGCGAACCTCGAAGGCGTCGTCTCCGACCTGAACGTCGACACCGCCGCGATCGAAAGCGAAGCCGAAGTCATCCGCTCGCGCCAGGTCCTGCTCAAGGTGATCGATCGCCTCGATCTGCGCAACGACCCCGAATTCCACCGACCCGGGCTCATCGAACGACTGGCACTTCCGCTGAGTTCCAGCGAAGCGAATGCCGGCGCCGGCAAACAGGTGACCGAGGCGGCCGATCCTGTTGTCCCCCGCCGCGACGAATTCGCCACCGCATTTGCGCAGAATCTGAAGGTCGAACGCGTCCGCAATACGCTGCTGATCGAGATTCGATTCACCGCAGCCAACCCCGACAAGGCCGCGCTGATCGCCAACACGATCGCCGACGTCTACATCAACCAGCAGCTCGCCGCGAAATCGGACATATCCGAATCCGCGACCAACATGCTCGACGGTCGCCTCGATGCGCTGCGCAAAAAGGTCAGCGACGCCGAGACCCGTGTCGAAGCCTACAAGGCCGAACAGAACATCTTTGCCAGCGAGGGACAGATCCTGTCTGAAAAGGAACTGGCCAGAGTGATGGAGCAGACCGTCGATGCCCGCAACAGGTCGGCGGAAATGCGCGCCCGCTTTGAGCGCGTCAAGGAACTGAAGTCGTCGGGCCGCTCCACCGCCGCGATCGCCGACGTTCTGGAAAGCCACACTGTCCGCCTGTTGAAGGATAAGCTGGCCGAAGCCAGCCGGCGCCGCGCCGAACTGGCAACGCGCTATGGCGCTCGCCATCCCGAGATGGTCAAGGTCCGCGCCGAACTCCAGGACGCCGAACGCCAGCTGGAAGGCGAGATCGCCTCGCTGATTTCCAATCTTGAGAACGAATATGCCGAAGCTGCCGCCCGTGAGGCGGAGCTCCTTGCCGGTCTTGAAGACAAGAAGCGGGAGGAAGCCAAGCGCCGCACCGCCAGCGTCCGCCTGAACGAACTTGAACGCGAGGCGGAAACCTCGCGCCAGATTTATCAGGTCCTCCTCGCCCGCTACAAGCAGAACGCCGCCACCCAGTCCCTGCAGCTGCCGGATGCCCGCATCGTCGAATTCGCCGATACCCCGACCCAGCCAGCCGCCCCGAAGCGCAAGCAGATCGTCATGCTGGCCGCGGCAGGCGGACTTGCCCTCGGGCTCGCACTGATCCTGGCGCTCGAGTTTGCAACCTCGGGAATTGGACGACCGGAGGAGGCCGAGGGGCTTTTGGCCCTCGAGCATATCTCTTCGCTGCCCCGTCTCGACTATGCCAACGACGAACCGGGCGATCCGTTACGCGCGACCCGCCTAATGATTGCCGCGCCGAGCAGCGGATTCGCCGAGGCAATCCGTTCCCTGCGCCGCGAAATCGACGTTCGCCAGATCGAACCCGGACCCCGCATCATCCTGATCGCCGCGAGCCTTCCCGGTGAGGGCGCGAGCGTCGTTGCCTCGAACCTTGCCCACTATTATGCCCAGACCGGCAACCGCGTCCTGCTTGTCGATGCCGACCTGCGGCGATCGAACCTGACCCGCCAGCTCGCCTGTCGCCGCTCTGCCGGTCTCGCCGAAGCCCTTGCAGGCGCGGTTCCACCCGAACATGCGATCCTTCGCGACCAGTTGACGAACCTTCACTTCCTGCCTGCAACCGGCGGCGGCCCCGTGTCCTCCGGTCAGGCCGAACTGCTCTCCTCGGCGGCCATGCCCCGCCTTCTCGGTCGCCTCAAGAGCCAGTTCGATACGATCATCATCGATGCCCCGCCGCTGTTGCCGGTGATCGATACGCGCGTCATCGCCGATTATGCCGACCAGATCGTATTCGTGATGGCCTGGCGCCGCACGCCAAAGCAGCTCGCCCGCAAGGCGATGAAACTCTTGAGCGTCAATGCCGACCGCATCGCCGGCGTCGTCGTCAACCAGGTTGCCGCCGATGTGCTGGCGGACGACAACGGCATCGAGCTTGTCAGCGACAAGAGCGATCTCGAAGCCGGTCTCGCGGCCTGAAATCCCCCACCCGAAACAGTCCGTGAAATTGCAAGCCGGCACCAAGGCCATTAGCCGGACGGGCTAGTGGCCCGTCGCGCCAAAATCGCATCATAGCCGCAACCTCGTCCGATTTTGGCGCGACATCAGGGCCACTAGCAACATCAATGGCTTAGCGAGGCGTTTATCGCGCCTTAGTTGACTCAAACCTCGCCGCACCATTGGTCAACTAAGGCGCGACGCCTCACTAGT
>JAHJQI010000183.1 GCA_018819265.1 Alphaproteobacteria bacterium | reverse complement strand
CCACGTGAGATCGACCTGCAGGGCTATCTGCGTGCCTGGATGGATGAATTGCCGCAAACGAAAGGTGATCTGCGATTGGTGCTGGATGTCGACCCCTATTCGTTCCTGTAAATGTTTTCCGGTGCCATGGATCATTGCGCAGTTTGATCCGTAATCCGACGTAATCGATTTTGCAGAAGAGAAATTGAACAGTCGTGATGGGTCTTGCGGAGCTTGCGTCGCACCGGATCTGATAACGTGCGGCGGAAATGGAGCAGATAGGGATTGCAAGGATGCCGACACAACGTACGACTTTTCCGGGTGCGGATGGACATGAACTCGCGGCGCGGCTCGACCTGCCGTCGGGAGAGGTCAGGGGCTACGCGCTATTTGCGCATTGTTTCACCTGCACGAAGGACATCCTGGCGGCGAAGCGGATCGCGCAGGGACTGGCGCGGCACGGCATAGGCGTCCTGAGGTTCGACTTCACAAGGCTCGGGCACTCGGAGGGGGAATTTGCCAATACGCACTTTTCTTCGAACATTGCGGATCTGAAGGCGGCTGCGGATTTTCTGCGACGGTCGTTCGCGGCGCCGGAGATCCTCATCGGCCATTCGCTGGGCGGCGCGGCGGTGCTCGCGGTTGCCGGCGACATTCCCGAGGTCAAGGCGGTGGCCACGATCGGTGCTCCGAGCGATGTCGGGCACGTTCTGGCCCAGTTCAGCTCGCATATCGATGAGATCAACGAACGGGGCGAGGCGGAGGTTACGCTCGCCCAACGCAAGTTCACGATCCGGCGCGAATTCATCGAGGATGTCACGCGGCACAAGCTCACCGACAAGATCAGCCATCTCAAGAAAGCCTTGCTCGTGATGCATTCGCCGATCGACCAGACAGTGGGGGTCGACAACGCAAGTGCCATATTCATGGCGGCGAAGCATCCCAAGAGTTTCGTTTCGCTGGATCAGGCGGACCATCTTCTCAGCCGGGAAGAAGATGCGGTCTACGTGGCCGATATCATTGCTGCATGGGCCGGCCGCTACGTTGTGCGCGATACGCCGAACGGTACGACGCATGATTCGGTCGTGGTAAGCGAGACGGGGCTTGGCAAGTTCCAGAACACAGTGGTGGCGGGGCGGCATCAGTTGCTGGCAGACGAACCTGCTTCCGTCGGAGGGCTCGGCAGCGGGCTCTCACCCTATGATTTGCTGTCGGCGGCGCTTGGAGCGTGCACGAGCATGACACTGCGCATGTATGCCAACCACAAGAAGCTCGCGCTCGGACGGGTGACGGTGGAGGTCAGTCATGGGAAAGTGCCAACCGAACATTGTTCGGACTGCGGGGAGGCCGCCGAAGGCCGCGGCGGCAAGATCGATCGGTTCGAGCGGGTGATTTCCGTCGAAGGGGACGTTGACGGCGAATTGCGTGACAAGCTCGTCGAAATTGCCGGGAAATGTCCGGTGCACAAAACGTTGGAGCATTCCGCGGCGGTTGTGACGCGGATAAACGAGCAGAAAACCGGCTAATCAAAACTTCTGAGCCCTGCGTCATCCGGGCGCAGGGGTGCCGAAACGTGTGATGTGTTCGGCGGGTGACGTGCAAGGCAAGCGCCGCAGTTGTGCGGACGCCGCGCGACGGATGCCGGATGGCCGGAATTTATCGTTTCCAGTGCTGGTCTTGGCTGGTTTCTGGCGCGGTTTGAGGGATCTCAATGGCGGTTTTCGGTACATAAACGGCACGACCGTTGGCGGGGCTGTTCTGTCCCTCGGGGGACAAAGGGGTGATTTTGAGCCGGAATGCGGCATTCAGGACAGGTTCACCCCGTTGATGGCTCTGGCGGTGCATGTTAGAGACAGCGCGATTTCGTGAGCGGCAGTGGGGCCCCATCGAGCGGTCCTTCCGCATTCCTTGCTCTCAATAAATGGTCGAGGGTACTGATTTCGGCATTGCCGGGGCGGTGCTGTCGCAATATGCCGTATAGGTGGCCGTCGAAGGCGGGCCGCAAACCGAGGGAAGCGCGCAACGTGGCGAGCAACGAACCGATGATGGCTGGCGTGGCCGGGCGATATGCCATGGCGCTATTGGATACGGCGAGAGAAGAAAATCAGCTCAGCGATGTCGAACGCGACATCGATACGATCTCGCAGATGATCGATGAAAGCGAAGACATGCGGCGGCTGGTGCGCTCGCCGGTGTTTTCCGCGGAGGACCAGACGCGGGCCATCGAGGCGGTGCTCTCGAAAGCGGGGACGGCCCAGCTCACGACGAATTTTTTCAAGCTGCTGGTACGCAACCGGCGGCTTTTTGCTACGCATGACATCATCCGCGCGTTCAAGGCGCTTGCGGCTGAAGCACGTGGCGAAGTTCAGGCGGAGGTTGCCTCCGCCATCGCGCTCAATGACGTGCAGCTCAATGAACTGCGTGAAACGCTCAAGGCGTCCGTCGGCAAGGACGTGACGCTCGAAACCAAGGTCGATCCCTCGCTGCTTGGCGGCCTCGTCGTCAAAATCGGCAGCCGCATGATCGATTCATCACTTAAAACCAAGATCGCAACGCTCAAGACGCGCATGAAAGAGGTTGGCTAATGGAAATTCGGGCCGCAGAGATTTCCTCTATCCTGAGGGAGCAGATCAAGAATTTCGGGCAAGAGGCTGAAGTCTCTGAGATTGGCCAGGTGCTGTCCGTCGGTGACGGCATCGCGCGCGTCTATGGGCTCGACAACGTCCAAGCCGGTGAAATGGTCGAGTTCCCGGGTAGCATCCAGGGGATGGCGCTGAACCTCGAGGCCGACAACGTCGGTGTCGTTATTTTCGGCGATGACCGCACGATCAAGGAAGGCGACACGGTCAAGCGGACAGGTTCGATCGTGGAAGTGCAGGTCGGCAAGGGCCTTCTCGGACGCGTGGTCGATGGTCTCGGCAATCCAATCGATGGCAAAGGGCCGATCGAAGGTTCCGAGTTGCGCCGCGTCGACGTCAAGGCGCCGGGCATCCTGCCGCGTAAATCGGTTCATGAGCCGATGCAGACGGGGCTCAAAGCGATCGACGCGCTCATCCCGGTCGGCCGTGGCCAGCGTGAATTGATTATCGGCGACCGCCAGACGGGCAAGACGGCGGTCATCCTCGATACCTTCCTCAATCAGAAATCGGTCAACGAAAGCCCGAATGAGGCGGAGCGGCTCTATTGCGTCTACGTGGCCATCGGCCAAAAGCGTTCGACCGTCGCCCAGTTCGTCAAGGTGCTCGAAGAGCG
Organism: Alphaproteobacteria bacterium; assembly: GCA_018819265.1. Lineage (GTDB taxonomy): Bacteria > Pseudomonadota > Alphaproteobacteria > Rhizobiales > Hyphomicrobiaceae > Filomicrobium. Next base: position 22,173 of record JAHJQI010000183.1, on the reverse strand, counting down.
CGGCGCGCTGCAATATTCGATCATCGTCGCCGCGACCGCTTCCGACCCGGCGCCCATGCAGTATCTCGCACCGTTCACCGGCTGCACCATGGGCGAATACTTCCGCGACAACGGCATGCACGCCGTGATCGCTTACGACGACTTGTCGAAGCAGGCCGTCGCCTACCGCCAGATGTCGCTCCTGCTGCGCCGTCCTCCCGGCCGCGAAGCCTACCCCGGCGACGTTTTCTATCTCCACTCGCGCCTGCTCGAACGTGCCGCCAAGCTCAACGAGAACCACGGCGCCGGTTCGCTGACCGCGCTTCCCGTCATCGAAACGCAGGCCAACGACGTCTCGGCCTACATTCCAACAAACGTGATCTCGATTACCGACGGCCAGATCTTCCTTGAAACCGACCTCTTCTACCAGGGCATCCGCCCGGCCGTGAACGTCGGTCTTTCGGTGTCGCGCGTCGGTTCGGCAGCCCAGACGAAAGCCATGAAGCAGGTCGCCGGCAAGATCAAAGGCGAGCTTGCCCAGTACCGCGAGATGGCCGCCTTCGCGCAGTTCGGCTCCGACCTCGACGCCGCGACCCAGAAGCTGCTCGCCCGCGGCGCCCGCCTGACCGAACTCCTCAAGCAGCCGCAGTTCTCGCCGCTGAAGATGGAAGAGCAGGTCTGCGTGATCTTCGCTGGTACGCGCGGCTATCTCGACGCGATCGCCGTCGATGCCGTCGGCAAGTTCGAGGAGCAGCTCCTGGCGTCGCTGCGCAGCCAGCATACCGGCATCCTCGAGTCGATCCGCTCGGAGAAGAAGCTCACAGACGACACCGAGAAGGCCCTTGTCGGCGTTCTCGACAGCTTCGCCAAGAACTTCTCCGCCTAAGTCCGGTCCTTACTGTCGACCTGACCTTCGATCCATCGCTACCCCGTCGCCGCGTTCCATCGGGATCCGGCGACGGCGCACAAGACCAGGAAAAGAGACGGCGAGATGGCGAGCCTCAAGGACCTACGAAACCGCATCAACTCGGTGAAGGCGACCCGCAAGATCACCAAGGCGATGCAGATGGTGGCAGCAGCCAAGTTGCGTCGCGCGCAGGAGGCTGCCATTGCCGCACGCCCTTACGCCGAGCGCATGGATGCGGTCCTGTCGAATCTCGCTAAAGGCGTCGCCAGCCCCGAGGGCGCTTCCCCTCTCCTCGTCGGCACCGGCAAGGACGACACGCATCTGCTTGTCATGATGACCGCCGAACGCGGTCTGTGCGGCGGCTTCAACAGCAACATCGCCAAGCTGGTGCGCAATGACGCCAAGCGCCTGATCAAGGCTGGCAAGACGGTCAAGATCCTGGCGGTCGGCCGCAAGGGTGCCGACAACCTCAAGCGCGACCTCGGCAAATTCATCACCGACCGCGTCAGTCTTGTTGGCATCAAGAAGCTGGGCTTCGACAAAGCCGCCGAGATTGCCGACAAGGTGATGTCGCAATTCGCCGACGGCGCTTTCGACGTCTGCACGATCTACTTCTCGCAATTCGAGTCCGTCATCTCCCAGAAGCCGACCGCACTTCAGTTGATCCCGGCGAGCCTGCCCGACGCGGCGTCATCTGGTGCAGCCGCCGCCGACAGCGTCGTCTACGACTACGAGCCTGACGAGAACGAAATTCTTGACTATCTCTTGCGCCGCAATATCTCGACGCAGATCTTCCGCGGTCTCCTTGAAAACGCGGCTTCCGAGCAGGGCGCGCGTATGTCCGCGATGGACAATGCCACGCGCAACGCTTCCGACATGATCGACAACCTGACGCTCATCTACAACCGCCAGCGCCAGGCGCAGATCACCAAGGAACTCATCGAAATCATTTCGGGCGCCGAAGCGCTCTGAGGAACGGCAAAGACGAGGATCGGGTAATGGCTGACAAAAAAATCGGACGCATCAAGCAGGTAACGGGCGCCGTCGTCGACGTCCAGTTCGGCAACGCGAATCTGCCGGCAATTCTCAACGCGCTGGAGACCGACAACCACGGCAACCGCCTCGTGCTGGAGGTCGCCCAGCACCTCGGTGAGAATACCGTCCGCACGATCGCAATGGACTCCACCGAAGGCCTCGTGCGCGGCCAGGACGTCATCGACACCGGCCAGGCCATCGCGATTCCGGTCGGCGTCGGCACGCTCGGCCGCATCATGAACGTCATCGGCGAGCCCGTTGACGAAGCCGGCCCCATCAAGGGCGACTACCTCCGTCCGATCCACGCCCAGGCCCCCGCCTTCGTCGAACAGTCGACGGAAGCCGAAATCCTCCCGACCGGCATCAAGGTCATCGACCTGCTCGCGCCGTATGCCAAGGGTGGCAAGATCGGCCTGTTCGGCGGCGCCGGCGTCGGCAAGACCGTTCTCATCATGGAACTGATCAACAACATCGCCAAGGTTCACGGCGGCTATTCGGTGTTCGCCGGTGTCGGCGAGCGCACCCGCGAAGGCAACGACCTTTACTATGAGATGATCGAATCGAAGGTCAACGTGAACCCGGCCGAGAACAACGGTTCGGCGGAAGGCTCCAAGGCCGCGCTCGTGTACGGTCAGATGAACGAGCCTCCCGGCGCCCGCGCCCGCGTTGCACTCACCGGCCTGACGGTTGCCGAGCACTTCCGCGACGAGGGCCAGGACGTTCTCTTTTTCGTCGACAACATCTTCCGCTTCACCCAGGCCGGTTCGGAAGTGTCCGCGCTTCTCGGCCGTATCCCGTCGGCGGTGGGTTATCAGCCGACGCTCGGCACCGACATGGGCAGCATGCAGGAGCGCATCACCACGACGCAGAAGGGCTCGATCACCTCCGTGCAGGCCGTCTACGTTCCCGCCGACGACTTGACCGACCCCGCGCCAGCCTCGACGTTCGCCCACTTGGACGCAACCACCGTTCTGTCGCGTTCCATCGCGGAAAAGGGCATCTACCCGGCCGTTGACCCGCTCGACTCGACGTCGCGCATGCTCGATCCGCGCATCATCGGCGAGGAGCATTACCGCATCGCCCGGCGCGTCCAGGAGATTCTGCAGCGCTACAAGGCCCTCCAGGACATCATCGCCATCCTCGGCATGGACGAACTTTCCGAAGACGACAAGATGACGGTGGCCCGCGCCCGCAAGATCGAGCGTTTCCTGTCGCAGCCTTTCGACGTTGCCGAAGTGTTCACCGGTTCGCCGGGCGTGCAGGTGCCGCTCGAAGACACCATCAAGAGCTTCAAGGGCCTCTGCGACGGCGAATACGACCACCTGCCCGAGCAGGCGTTCTACATGGTCGGCACCATTGCCGAAGCCATCAACAAGGCCGAGAAGCTCGCCGAAGCGGCTTGAGCCGCTTCTTGACGCAAAACTCTCCCGTGAATCGCCATGAGGCTTGACGCCGCGCGATTCGCTCGACGAAGAATAGAGCAAATCGCCGGTGATCATCGCCGGGGTGAGCGCAAAACCAATGGGAGGGGTGAATGGCGTCAGATACGCAAGATCCGCAGGCAACCGACTTCGGCTCCTGCTGCGAAGAATTGAGCCAGGTGATGTCGGGCGATGAATTCGAACCGCTCGTCACCGTTGGCGGCGATGGCATCCTCTACATGTCAGTCGGATTGATCGACATCGAAGAGGACGAACCGGGCATGATTGATCATCCGGTCTTCTACTGCCCGTTCTGCGGCACCAAGGTGCAGGACGCGGAAGCCATCCGTACACAGCTCGATGCGGCGGGCGATGACGACGAGTCCTGATCCGATCGGATCCTGGGGCAAACCACGCGATTGATTGAGGGTTGGAAAGAATGGCAGGCACGTTCAAGTTCGAGCTGGTAAGCCCCGAGCGCATCCTGATGTCGGTTGACGTCGATCAGGTGATCGTGCCTGGAGCCGAAGGCCAGTTCACGGTTCTTCAGAGCCATGCTCCTGTCATTTCGACGCTGCTGCCCGGCGTTATTCATGTCAAGTCAGCCGAAATCAAGAAGTCGATTTTCGTCCGCTCTGGATTCGCTGAAGTGACCGCCGATCAGCTCACCATCCTGGCCGAGCGCGCCTTTATCGTCGATGAAGTCGACCCGCGCCAACTCGACGAAGAACTCGAACTGGCGCAACGCGCGCTCGATACCGCCGAGACCGACGATGCCCGCCTGCATGTGACTCGGGCCATCGAGCAGCTCAAGGCCTTGATCGGCGAGGCGGCCTGACAGGCTCGTCGCCGCTCGAACGAAGCATTACCGCAACTGAAAAAGCCGCGCTGACCGGATATCGGTTCAGGCGGCTTTTCGTTGTCAGACTTTCAACCTGATCAGGGCCAGGCCGATAGGCCCGAGAGCGAAAAAGCAAGATTGTTTCCACTTAAAGCGGCTGACGCCAAGTAACAATCATGCAGTTCCGCCGCCTGGGCGCTGGCACCGGTCCCCGTTTCGAAGCCGGCGTTCCCATTGGGACGCGTCATGTCGTACCGCCGGTCAACGCCCCAGAAGGTGCGAAAACTCGCCGAGCACGGCGATGTAGACGTCGCGTTTGAAGGGCACGATCAGGTCGAGAAGCTCCTCATGCGAAGCCCACCGCCAGGCGTCGAACTCCACTTCATGCGGCGGTGCCGGAGTGATGTTGATTTCCTCATCATCACCGGTGAAGCGCATGGCGAACCACTTCTGCGACTGGCCCTTATAGCGTCCGCCCCATTTGCGACCGGCGACTTCCGGCGGCAGGTCGTAGCGGTACCATGTGGTTGCCTCCGCAATGATCTCGACGCTCGGCCGGCCGATTCCGGTTTCCTCGTGAAGTTCCCGGTAGGCCGCCGCGGCGGGGTGTTCTCCCTTGTCGATTCCGCCTTGCGGCATTTGCCACCACAGGCTGGGCCCCTTGGGATCGTTGCGCTTCTTGGAACCGGTCCGGCGTCCGATCCACACCTTCCCCGCGGCGTTGAGCACCATGACGCCGACACAGGGCCGGTAGCCGAGGTGGGCGCTACGTGTGCCGCCGGCCAGTTCGTCCTTGCTCATGGCGTACTCCCTGATGCGCTCATACCGGCACGATCCGATGTCCCGCCAGACACTCAACATTTAGCGCAGCCGGTACCGATTTGCGCCAAAAGAAGGGGCGCCGCAAGGGCGCCCCGTATCCATCTTGTCGTGTTCCAGGCTTTCGCCGGCACCCGCGCTTAAGGCTTGGACTTTTCTTCTTCGGCCTTCGGCGGCTCCACTTCAGCCTTTTTCTCAACAGTCGATTCAACCTTCGGCGGCGGCGCCGTGACCTTGCCGCGCAGGAAGTTCAGCGCGAACTGCAGCTGCGTGTCCTTTTCGGGCTCCTTGGGAACGTAGGCCGAAGAGCCGGATTCTTCCTCTTCGACGTCCTTGTTCTTGAGGTGCCCGCGCAAGCTCGCTTCGCCGCGGGGCTTTGGTTGCTTTTTGTCTTTCAGTTCTTCGGGCAGTTCCTGTTCGATAAGGATATCGGGTTCGATGCCCTTGGCCTGGATCGACCGGTTGCGCGGCGTGTAGTAGCGCGCCGTCGTCAGTCGTATGGCGCCGTTCGCACCGAGCGGAATAATGGTCTGCACGGAGCCTTTGCCGAACGAGCGGGTACCGACGATGGTCGCACGGCCATGATCCTGAAGCGCCCCGGCAACGATCTCGGAAGCCGATGCCGAACCGCCGTTGATCAGGACGATGACCTTCTTGCCGTCGGTGAGGTCGCCCTTGCGCGCCGAGCTGCGCTGGGTTTCCTCGCTGTTGCGGCCCTTGGTGATCACGATCGCGCCCTGTTCGAGGAAATCGTCGGAGATCGAGATTGCCTGATCGAGCAGCCCGCCGGGATTATTGCGCAGGTCGATGACATAGCCCTTGAGCTTGTCCTCTCCGATGTCCTTTCGCAGGTCCTTGACGGCCTTCACGAGGTTCGCGTGCGTTTGCTCGTTGAACGTCGTCAGCTTGATATAGGCGATATCGTCCTCGACGCGGGCTTTGACCGGATTGATCCTGATGACGTCGCGAACAATCTTGATTTCGAGCGGTTCGTCCTGGCCCTTGCGAACCACCGTCAGGATGATCGGGGTATTGACTGGGCCCCGCATCTTCTTGACGGCATCCTCTAGCGACATGCCTACGATGGATTCCCCATCGAGCGCCGTGATCAGGTCGTTGGCCTGCACCCCTGAACGCGCAGCTGGCGTATCGTCGATTGGCGCCACGACCTTGACCACCTGGTCTTCCATGGTGACCTCGATGCCGAGCCCGCCGAATTCGCCGCGCGTCTGCACCTGCATGTCGCTGAAGCTTTCAGCCGACAGGTAGGCGGAGTGCGGGTCGAGCGCGCTCAGCATGCCGTTGATGGCGTTCTTGATCAGCTTCGAGTCGTCGGGCTTCTCGACATAATCCGACCGAACCCGTTCGAGCACGTCACCGAACAGGTCGAGCTGCCTGTACAGGCTCGTGTTCGGCGATGTCGCCGAATAGGTCTGCGAAACGTTGAGCAGCGTCGTCGCGCCGGCGAGGGCGGTCATAAAAAGGAACGTCCAGAACGCAAAGTCGGTCTTGCGCATAGTCTTTATCACCCTCTTGGGTTGGGAACCCACCATGGGGCAGGATCAATTGGCCGCCCGTCCTTGCGGAATTCCACATATAGGACGGGAGAAGTCTCTTCGGAACTCTGTTTCACCGTCGGCGGTGCTTCGCTCATCGTTCCAACCGGCTCTGCGGCTAGGACAAATTGTCCTGGTTGCACATCGATTCGCGTCATTCCGGCCAGTAGCACATGATACCCACCGCCGGCGTTAATGATCAAGAGTTGCCCGTAACTACGGAACGGACCTGCATAAACAATCCAGCCGTCACACGGAGAAGTGATCTGGGCAGCATGCCGCGTCCGGAACACGATACCCTTGGAATTCTGGCCGTACTGGGTTTTTTCATCATATTTGAGCACAAGCTCCCCGCCGGTCGGACGCGGCAGTTTGGCCTTGGCGAGATGGAAGGCGATGGCCGGCTCGATGCGGGCGGCGCTGGTTCGGCCGAAACCCGCCGCCGAGGGCGCCAGCACGGCAACTTCGACTTCCTGCGCCGGATCGCGCGGCGTCTGCGGCGTACCGGCTTCCTTGATCAGTCCCGGATCGTCCTCGACGGGCAACCGCGGGCGCTCCCCTTGAACGGTTCCCAGCCGTTCGCGCGAGGTTGCCGCATCGAGCGTGTGCGCCACCTTCTCGTCGTGGGCCTTCATTTCCGCGGTCTCGGCCGTATCGAGCTTCTGCATCAGCTCCGACAGCGACGACACGTTGCGCGAGATCTCGGCAGCCGCGGAGCGTACCTTGGCCAGTTCCGACTGCCGTTCGGCCAGCGATGTCTGCTTTGCGGTCATCAAGCCTGACAAACGGGTTCGCGCGTCAAGAAGGCTTTTCGTTTCCGCTTTCAGCTGCTCGTTTTCGGTTTCGATATCCGTCATGACACGGACCAGTTCTTTCAGCCGGCCGGCCAGCGCCAGCGCTTGTTTGCTCATCGTTGGAAAGGCTGCGGCCAACAGCATTGCGCTGCGCACCATCGACAGTGCGTCCTCGCGATGGGTGATCATCACCGGCGGCGGATTGCGCCCCATGCGCTGCAGAACCGCCAGCAGCCCCGCGATCTGGCCATGGCTTTGCACCAGCGAGCCGCGCACCAGCTGCTCCTGCGCTTTCAACTCGCCGAGGCGCGCCTCCATCCCCGTCATGCGCGCCTCGCTCTTCTGGATCAGCGCTGCCGTCTCAAGGAGGCGCGCGTTGAGGCGCTCGCGTTCCTTTTGCAGATCCTTGAGGCTGACTTCGAGTTCGTGCGCCTTGCCTTGCGTCGATTGCAGTTGGTTGCGCTGCGATTCGAGCTTGAGGCGGGCTTCTTCCAGCGTTTCCTGCGTCAGTCCCACCCCCGTCGACAGCGCCAGCAGCGCCGCCGCCGCAAGCGGCAGGTTGGTTGAACGGAAGCAGTGCAAGCGGCGCAAGTTTCTGTTGTCCCGTTTCTCGAATGTCCGCCAGAGATCTAGGTCCGGTCCCGGGCGAAGTTCCTGGATGCAGTCATGCGTTGTATGCCAAGGTCTGTGACGCGCTATACTACCAACAGCGCTCCGCGATGTGTTAATTCCAGTCGGAAATGGGTGCGACCAACACTGGACCGACAATTGCGGCAATTATTGTGCGCACCGATTGCTGAACCGATTCGTAACGCAGTTCGTTGACGCCGCGGCCAAGGCCTGGATAGTGCGAGGGTGGACCATATCCCTTGCCCGCCCGGCCGCATCCGAACCGCTTCGCACCTTGGAAAAACATGCAAACAGCACTCTACTATCTGGCAACGCTTGCAACGCTCGCCGTCCTGGTCGTTCTGTGTTTGGGCCTCTACACGCTGCTTGGCAAATCCACTGCAAGCCTCAGCCAGAAGCTGATGCGCTGGCGCGTTGGGCTCCAGTTTCTGGCCATCCTGCTCATCATCGGCTTCGTGCTGATCAATCGCTGAGACGATCCGAACGAAAAGGACCTGCTGCACATGGTCAAGCTGAATAAAATCTACACGCGCACCGGTGATGCCGGCACCACCGGTTTGGGGAGCGGCGAACGCGTCGTCAAATACGACAAGCGCATTGCCGCCTTTGGGACGGTCGATGAAGCCAATGCCGCGATCGGGCTCGTCCGCCTGCATCTGGGCGAAGAAGATGTGATGGTCGATGAGATTCTCGGGCGGATTCAAAACGATATGTTTGACCTCGGTGCCGATCTGTGCATCCCCGACCGCGGCGAGGAACTGCCCTACGAGCCCCTGCGCATCAGCGACGAGCAGGTCACGCGGCTTGAACAGGAAATCGACAGGTTGAATGCGCAATTGCAGCCCCTGACCTCGTTCGTGCTGCCCGGCGGATCGCCGGCTTCGGCCTACCTGCATCTGGCACGGACCATCAGCCGTCGCGCCGAACGCCTGATGACGGAACTCGCCGCCGACGAGAATGAGCCGGTCAGCACAGCCGCACTCAAGTACATCAACCGCTTGTCCGACTTGCTCTTCGTGGCCGGGCGTTATGCCAACGGCCGCGGAAAGGGGGATGTGCTATGGGTCCCTGGCGCCAACCGCTGAGCTGGTCAGGCTCTGGCGAAACGGCGGCGCCTCGGAACCTGACGGCGGATTTGGGGCACAATAACCTGCCGGCAACTGGTTCACTCCCAAGTTGACAAGGTCGGCTGCGCCATCGACAAGGATTGCCGATGGTGAAAGGCCGCACCCCCACGGTCTGATCGAAGCGTCAAGCCGGAGGCTGCGGTTGTGTTCATTCCCATGCAAGATGACAACCCGCTGAAATCTATAAAGTTTCAGTTCGTCACGATCGCTCTGATCGCGATCAACGTCGTCGTTTTCGCGTTTGAGGCGATGGGCATGGACCAGGGCGTTATCACCAGTTTCGCCGTCCGCCCCGCCGAGCTCTTCCTGGTCAACGTCATTGGCGGCCCGTCGCCTGCGACCGATGACCTGATCGCCGTTCCAGAGGCTTACACGCTGATATCGTACATGTTTTTCCACGGCGATATCTGGCATCTCCTGGGCAACATGGTGTTCCTGTGGGTCTTCGGCGATAACGTCGAAGACGCCGTGGGACATATGAAATTCCTGGTTTTCTATGTTGCATGCGGCGTTTTTGCAGGCTTGGTTCACGCTTACATGGTGGCCGATACGGCAATGGCCGGCGCCCCGCTGATCGGCGCCAGCGGCGCGGTGGCCGGCGTTATCTCCGCCTACCTGATGCTGCACCCCCGCGTCCGCGTCTGGGTGCTGGCGTTGAAGGTCATCCCGTTGCAGATTTCGGCGGCCATCGTCCTTGGCCTCTGGGTCGTTACCCAGGTGATCATGGTGCTGACGCCGGAATTGGGCGATCCCAACCCGGTCGCGTGGTGGGCCCATATTGGCGGGCTCGCAGCCGGCGCGTTCCTTATTTTGATCTTCAAGCGGCCCGGCGTTCCGCTCTTCGATCGCGGGCTCGCATAAAGCACCATCCGGCCATGCGCGATCGCTCTTCGCAACTGGTCGGTTGGATACTTTGCTGCAGTGCGGCTTGAGCGCTTATTAAAGTCCCCCGCCGCTGTGGCGCTGAGACAACAAAGCAATTTTCCTGCTCAATTGACGTTCACACGACGGGCAACTAGGCTTGACGTTCGCAATTGCGAACGTGCCTGGGCGCGTCGCAACCTCTCCGTACGCGCTGGATGCGACGTGCGGGGGCGATTTTTGCCATGAATCTCGATGAGCGGTCGGACAGCATAGCGGAGAGTTGCAGGCGGATGAAAATACTCGTGCCGGTCAAGCGCGTGGTCGACTATAACGTCAAGATCCGGGTCAAGGCCGACGGTTCGGGCGTTGAGCTTGCGAACGTCAAGATGTCGATGAACCCCTTTGACGAAATCGCCGTCGAGGAAGCGGTTCGTTTCAAGGAACGCGGCGCCGCCACCGAAGTGGTCGCCGTGACGATTGGTCCGGCGAAGGCGCAGGATACCCTTCGCACCGCCCAGGCTATCGGCGCCGATCGCGCAATTCACATCGAGACCGACGTTGCCGTTGAGCCCCTCGCCGTCGCCAAGCTGCTCAAGGCGGTCGTCGAGGAAGAAAAGCCCGATCTCGTCATTCTCGGCAAGCAGGCCATCGACGACGACAGCAACCAGACCGGACAGATGCTCGCCGCCCTGCTCGACTGGCCGCAAGGAACGTTTGCTTCGAAGATCCAATTCGAAGGCGGCAGGGTGCTCGTCACCCGTGAGATCGACGGCGGGCTTGAAACCATATCGCTTGCAATTCCAGCGGTCATCACCACCGACCTTCGCCTCAACGAGCCGCGCTATCCTTCGCTGCCCAACATCATGAAGGCCAAGAAGAAGCCGCTCGACAAGAAATCCCCCGCGGACTACGGCGTCGACGTCACCCCGCGGCTGCAGGTGTTGAAAACCACCGAGCCTCCCGTCCGCCAGGCCGGTATCGTCGTTGAAAGTGTCGGCGAACTGGTGTCGAAACTGAAAAACGAGGCGGGAGTTCTTTGATGCCGATTCTGCTGCTGGCCGAACACGACAATGCAAGTCTGAACGACGCCACGGCGAAGGCGATGTCGGCGGCTGCAGATCTTGGCGGCGACATTCACATTCTCGTCGCCGGTTCCGGATGCAAAGCGGTTGCCGAGGCTGCATCAAAACTCGATGGCGCCACCAAGGTTCTGCTCGCCGAGGCACCGCATCTCGCTCATCCGCTGGCCGAGGAACTCGCAAGCCTGATCGTATCGCTGATGCAGGACTATGACGCCTTCGTCGCGCCCGCGACCGCATACGGCAAGAACGTCGCCCCGCGCGTCGCCGCCCTTCTCGACGTCATGCAGGTCTCCGACATCATCAAGGTCAACGCGCCCGACACATTTGAGCGACCGATCTATGCCGGCAACGCCGTCCAGACGGTGCAGTGCTCCGAGCCCAAGAAGGTCATCACAGTCCGCACGGCGGCCTTCAAGTCGGCTGGCAATGGCGCCAGTGCGCCTGTCGAGGCCATTGCAGCGCCTGCCGCCCTCGCGAAGTCCGCTTTCGACTCGGCGGAGCTGACGAAGTCCGACCGACCGGAACTCGCAGCCGCCAGGATCATCGTTTCGGGCGGCCGCGGGCTGGGGTCGGGCGAGAACTTCGACAAGTTGATCGCACCAGTCGCCGATGCGCTCGGAGCCGCGATCGGCGCGAGCCGCGCTGCGGTGGATGCCGGCTACGTCCCGAACGATATGCAGGTTGGCCAGACGGGCAAGGTCGTCGCGCCGGACCTCTACATCGCCGTGGGAATTTCTGGCGCGATCCAGCATCTCGCAGGTATGAAGGATTCCAAAATCATTGTTGCCATCAACAAGGATGCGGAAGCACCGATATTCCAAGTCGCCGACTATGGCTTGGTCGCCGATCTGTTCAAGGCGCTGCCCGAGCTTGAGGCCGAACTCAAAAGCATCAAGAACTAGCGGGGCAGTCACACCAATGCTCAAGGGAGCCGCTCTTCATGGATACCCCCGTCATGCCTTCTGAAAAAACGGGGCCGAACGCGGACACCGATTCCTTCTCGATACGCAATATCGGGATCATCGGCGCCGGCCAGATGGGCAACGGCATCGCCCACGTTGCTGCCCTTTCCGACTACGGCGTGCTCATCAACGACCTCACGTCGGAAGCCTTCGAAAAGGCGATGCTGACCATTTCGCACAATTTGGATCGTCAGGTCGCCAAGGACTTGATCAGCGAGGCCGACAAGAAGAAGGCCCTCGCCCGCATCGCCTTCGCGGACAGCTTCGCGGCCTTCAAGGACTGCGACCTCGTGATCGAGGCAGCCGTCGAGGATGAGGGTATCAAGCGCTCCATTTTCGCTGGGCTTTGCGCGCACCTCAAACCCGAGGCGATCATCGCCACCAACACGTCCTCGATTTCGGTGACCCGTCTGGCGGCGGTCACCGACCGCCCGGATCGTTTCATCGGCATGCACTTCATGAACCCGGTGCCGCTGATGGAACTGGTCGAATTGATCCGCGGCATCGCGACCGAGGATGAAACCTTCGAGCTGAGTCGAACATTCGTTCACTCTCTCGGCAAGACGACGGCTGTCTCGGAAGATTTTCCAGCCTTCATCGTCAACCGCATCCTGCTGCCGATGATCAATGAAGCCGTCTACACGCTATACGAAGGCGTCGGCACCGTTGAATCGATCGACAAGGCCATGAAGCTTGGCGCCAATCACCCGATGGGGCCGCTGGAACTCGCTGATTTCATCGGACTCGACACCTGCCTGTCGGTCATGCAGGTGCTTTACGAGGGCCTCGCCGACTCCAAGTACCGGCCATGCCCGCTGCTGGTGAAATACGTCGAGGCCGGTTGGCTCGGCCGCAAGACGAAACGCGGATTCTACGATTACCGTGGCGACGTGCCTGTGCCGACGCGATAAGGCGGCGCGACGGAGAACTTCAAGGAACGACCATGAGCGAGAACGCGCGGGTTGCGATCGTCACCGGTGCCGGAACCGGTATTGGCCAGGCCGTCGCCCTGGCGCTGCAGGCGAATGGCTATCATGTCGTTCTCGCCGGCCGCCATAGGGCCAAGCTGGAAGATACCATCAGGAAGGCGAAGGCCGGCGGCGGCGAAATGCGCGCGGTTCCAACCGATATCGCCGATCCACTGGCGGTCAAGGCGTTGTTCCATGCCGCCGACCAGGCCTACGGCCGGCTCGATGTGCTGTTCAATAACGCCGGCATCGGCGCGCCGGTAAAACCGATGGAGGAACTCACCGCCGAGGAATGGCGCAAGGTCGTGAGCGTCAACCTGTCGGGCGTGTTCTATTGCTGTCAGGAAGCCATCAAGCTGATGAAGTCGCAGGTTCCGCAAGGCGGCCGCATCATCAACAACGGCTCGATTTCAGCGCATTCGCCCCGCCCTTTCACCGCGCCGTATACAGCCACCAAGCATGCCATCACCGGCCTGACGAAATCGATCGCACTCGACGGCCGCAAGTTCAATATCGCCTGTTCGCAGATCGATATCGGCAATGCCGCAACCGAAATGACCGAACCCTTCGTAACGGGCGTCATTCAGGCCGATGGCGTGAAGCGCCCCGAGCCGCGCTTCGATGTCGCCCACGTCGCCAGCGCCGTTCTCTACATGGCGAGCCTGCCGCTCGACACCAACGTTCTCAACATGACCATCAAGGCGACGGCGATGCCTTACGAGGGCCGCGGTTGAGCAGCTATCGGCTTCAGCCCTCGCCGGCCTGTGCCTTGGCTGCGTATTCTTCGAATGTGATCGGCCCGCCGGCTTCGGCAACCGCAGACTTGACATTGTCCGGCAGCACGTCCTGCACGAGGTCGATCCGCTTCCAGCTCGGCATCGGCGGAGTGTGGTCCGCGGTCGGCGCGTAAACCGACGTCTCCAGCTTCTTGTGCTTGTGGATGTAGCGCGGGCAATTGATGAAGATCTCTTTGATCTTCGCCCGCACGATCATCGTCGCGCCGGGAAATTCCGCCATCAGCGGGTCGTCTGCGGCCACTTCGGCGCGAGCCTGGACGCGCAGGCGGTGCGGCGTCTCGAAATCGATGAACAGCATGCCGATTTCGCCGGTCTGCGAGGTATTCCCCATCGACAGGAACATGCCGTTGCCGTCGTAGGCCGGGAACGCAATTGTCTGCGGATCGATCGCCCTGACGAACCCCGGCGTGCCGCCCTTGTAGGACACCGTCGGCGAGCCGTTGGCATCGACGGTTGCCAGGAAGAACATGTCGCGGCTCTCGATAAAGCCCTGCTCTTCCGGCGTCAGTATGTCGTGGACGATCAACTCCACGACGCGGTCCGCGAGCCGCCGCGTGCCGAACGCGTCCTGGAGTTGTCGCTGTGCGTCGCTGTAGAATTCTGCCATCGGTTTTGCCCCGTCGGGTTCATTGCGGATTTTGGCGGTCTGATTGTCGACGCCGCCCGCCGGTCGTGGAGGATCGACCGGGCCTACTTCGACAGTTTCGCGGTGGCCCGCGAGGTTACATCGAGGCGTGCGAGGCAGTTGTCGACGGCTTCCGTTCCGCTGCGGCATTCAACGACGTCGTTGACGAGGAACGAGCCGATGTCCTCGCACTTGACCTTGCCCAGCTCGAAAAGCTTGACGATTCGCTTCTGCTTGCGCAGCGGCGCCAGATCGACGAAGAAGCGCTGATCGACGATGCCGTCGGTCTTGAACAACACCAGGTCGAGTTTGAGCGTGTCGAACTCGGCATCCGTTTCGTTGTTGACGACGACATAGATCCTGCAGCCGGTATCGATCGACTCCAGTTTATTGAGTTCCACCGAGATCGGAGTACCGCTTTCCGATTGGGCTTCCGCAACGGCGGACCCGAAAGCCAGCACAAGTCCGGCACAGATCGCCCCGGTGATCCGGCGGCCATTGAAAAACATGCCGGACGCTCCAAGCTTGTTCCAGATCTTCACACTGACATCCTCCCGAAACGTGTTCTCTATTGACGGCCCGTTCTTGGCTTGCGTTTTCATTGATGCGTTAACCCGGCAGAGCCGTTGTCTGCAATATCCCTCTGCACTCTTCATGTCGATACGGGACACCATGCGGCCTGTCAGCGTCGATTTGCCGTCCTTGGGCACTTTCCGCCCCAAAGTTCGGGAACTATCGGAAATGACAGGCCGGTGAGGTCCGCGATAACCTGGAACTGTGTGCACGGTATGATCGAGAACGTTTCCCAGCGAGAACAAGAATTTACCCAGCGCGCGGCACATTTGCGCGATACCTGGGTCTCGCCGAAGCGGATGCTTGTGGGCAAGCCGTCATGCAGACCCGTGAAGAGTTTAAAACGCGCGGCGATTGCAACAGTCTTCGCAGCGCCCTAAGAACACCGGACTCGATTATGGCGGTAGGAGAATAAAGTGGCAGAGTCGACGACATCGTTTGTTATTGCGCAGGCAGCCGAGCCCGCCGCCGTTCCGGTATCCCCGGCGGCGGCCGTTGCTGCTCCGGCTCCTGCCGCTGACGCGGTTTCAACCGGGGTAATCGACGTGACAGTCGGCTCATATCCCGCCTACCTGCCGAGCGAACTGTTCGGCTTCGACCTGCAACAGGCCTACGAGATCGTTGAAAAGGGCGGCTCGGTCGTCGTCATCCTGCTGCTCCTGTCCGTGGTCGCGGTGATGGTCACGCTCGTGAAGCTGTTCCAGTTCACCTGGCTGCGTGTCGGCGCGACGGGCGTGACGAACCAGGCTCTCGATCTGTGGATTGCCGGACGCCACCAGGAGGCTTACGCCACCGCTTCGGCGTCTTCCTCGCCGTCCGCCGTCGTGCTGACGCACGGCATGCGCGGCCTCATGACCGGGGTGGAAGAGCGCACCGTTCGAGAGGATAGCGAACGCATCGCCTTGGCCCATCTTTCGGGCCTCCGCTCGTATATGCGCGTCCTCGATTCCACGGTGCAGATCGCCCCGCTGCTCGGTCTCTTCGGCACCGTGCTCGGCATGATCTCCGCGTTCCAGGCCTTGCAGGACGCCGGCGCCGAAGCCGATCCGACCGTACTTGCCGGCGGCATCTGGGTCGCACTTCTGACGACGGCTGTCGGCCTCGCCATCGCCATCCCGATGGCCTTCGTGAATTCCTGGTTCGAGGGCCGCATCGAGCGCGAGAAGGAAAATATCGAAGGCGCCCTGACGAGCCTGTTTACGCGGCGGGCGACTGAAAGCCTGCGCCGGGCGGTGCCGGCCAACGATATCGGGGCCCGGGTGGCGCATGCGGCTGAGTGATTGGCAACGCAGGAAGTCGACGATAGGACTGACGCCGTTGATCGACGTCGTCTTTCTACTGCTCATCTTCTTCATGCTGGCGTCGACCTTCTTGAAGTTCTCGGCCTTGCCGGTGTCGGGCGCGCGCGGCGGCGGCGTCTCGGGCAATCTGAGCGAGATCGCGCTGATCCAGCTGCGTGGCCTCGATGACATCCGGGTCAACAACGTCGGTGTCAGGTTGGACGGTCTTCAGGACCGGATCGCCGCGCTCGTCGAAAAGGGCGTGACGCGCGCCGTTCTGCAGCCCGCCGAGGGCGCCAAGGTCCAGGACCTCGTCAAGGCGCTTGAAATTACCCGCAAGACGGCGCTGAAGAGCGTCGTTGTCGTGCGCTGAACCTAAGGACGAGCCTCACCGATGCGTCTTCGAGCGGCACAGATCAAGAAGCAACCGGCGGAAAACATGATTCCGCTGATCAATATCGTCTTCCTGATCCTGATCTTCTTTCTCGTCGCCAGCGCCCTGCGCCCGTTCGGCGACCGCGAGGTTCGCCTGGCCGAAATGACGGAAGCGCAGGCGCCGGGCGCAGGCAACCGGATGGCGGTGCTGCGCCAGGATGGCTCGATCTACGTTGGAGGCATCCGGATCGGCGAATCCGAGCTGCAAAGCCAGTTCGCCTCATGGGCCAGGCAGGACGGGAACCGCGGGGTGACCCTGGTGGCCGATCGCGACATGGACGCGGCCGCCCTGATCTCGATCGTGACGCAGGCCAACGCCGCCGGCGTTCGTGACGTCAAGCTCCTGACCCGGAAGGCACGCTGACCAGTATGCGCATCGCATTTCGACATTGGCTGATTGCAGGGTTGTTGGCCGTCGCGCTCAACGCAGCCGTCATTGTGCTGATCTCGATGCAGGAGAACTCCGCCGGTGCCGCCACGATCCGCCCCGGTCCGCAAATCGAGATGGCCGATTCGCTTGCCGGCATCCTGGGCGAGCCGCTCGAAGTCTCAGAAATCCAGCCCGAGAAGATTGCTGAAATCGAGCCCGAGCCCGAAGTCCTCGAGACGGAGCCGGTCGAACTGGCAGCAACCGCGCCCGTCGTAATACCTGAAAATGTGCAGTCGCTCGAAGCGCTTCCCGTCGCGCCGACGACGGAATTGGAGACCACCGAGCCAGCCCCGGTGCTGCAGCCGGTCGCACCGGAAAAAATCGAGACGAAAGAAGAAGAAAAGAAAGTCGAGCCGCCGAAGAAGACCAGGAAAACGAAGACAAAGAAACCAACTAAGACCAAGCGGACCACCAAGGCGCGCGGCGATGCCAGGAATGGCGAAGCCGGTAGTTCCAAGACCGGGCGTGCCAGTGCGGCTGCCGTCGCCGGCTACAGTTCGCAGGTTCGCAGCAGGATTGCCTCCGCAGCCCGGCGCGCTGCCAGTGGCAAAGGCAGCGTGCGCGTCACCGTCCGCATCTCGGCGTCCGGATCGGCGTCGGTCAGCGTCTCCGGCCCGTCCCCCCTGTCGGGCGCCGTTCGCTCCGCGGTCAGCAGAACTTCCTTCCCCCGGCCGCCGGCGGGCATGGGTGCGAAGTCCTACAGCGTCACTGTTTCCTTCCGCTGAGCCGGATCCGTCCGACGCCAACGCTTGCTGGAATTGTTCCCGGAAATTCAACCGGCTATTCCCGCTCCCGACAAATCATGGGAATAGTTCCCAGTAAATGTTGCGGCCTGGCAACTGATGCCGTTCAACCCGATTCGTTCTCCCCGGAAATGCTTCCAAACCGGTAGTCAGCCGCGTCGAATTACAGGACAAGTTAAGCAACACTGTAACGCATACGGCATGTCGGAAAAGATCGGGTGGGATGGGATGGGCGAACTGAGAAATTTCCGACTTGCGGCGCTCGCAACTGCCGCAATTCTGGTCGGAGCAGGTAGCGTTGCCCGTGCCCAGGAAGTGCTTGAAGGTATCGTCATCGATATTCCCGCAGCTCCCGGCGGTGGCACGATCCCGATCGACAAAGTGCCAGGCGGCGTCACTGTCATCGGCAGCGAAACGATATCGGGCAATACCCGCAGCGACATACAGGACGTTCTCTCCAAGAAGGTGCCGGGTGTCCTGCTGATCGACGCGGGCGGCTCCAACATTCGCTCTCAGCTCGATTACCGCGGCTTCGGCGCAGGCTCCATCACCGGCTTCCCGCAGGGTCTCGCCGTCTACCAGAACGGCATCCGCGTCAACGAGGTGTTCGGCGATGTCGTCAACTGGGACCTCATTCCCACCAATGGAATATCGGACCTGACCGTCATCAGCGGCAATCCGGTCTACGGACTGAACGCGCTCGGCGGCGCCGCCGTCATTCGAATGAAGGACGGTTTCGAATTCCAGGGCGTCGAGATCGAATCGAAATTCGGATCGTTCGGCTACAAGGAGATCGGTACCCAGATCGGGATTGCCAGTGGACCGTGGGCTCTCTACTTCGCCGGCCAGCACATCGATGAAGACGGCTGGCGCGATTTCTCGCCGGCCGAAGTCGACCGCATGTACGCCGACATCGGCGCCAAGGGGTCGAAGGTCGAGGCGCATTTCAATCTGACCTGGGCGAAGAGTTCCGCGGGGGTCACGGCTGCAACTCCGGAAGATCTGCTCAACATCGGCTATGAGCGGACCTTTACCTCCCCGCAGGTCACCGACCTTGAAGTCCTGATGCCCTCGGTCAACGCCAAGGTCGACGTCACCGAGACGCTGACGGTGTCGGGTCTCGCCTACTATCGTCGTCTGAAATCGGCGGTTATCGATGGCAACGTCCTCGAAGCGGAGGGTTGCGGAGAAGTGGCCGCGGAAGCTCTCGGTTTCGATGCCGATAATCTCACGCCCGGCCAGCAGGCCGGCGTCGACCTGGCCCTTGCGAACAACGGGCTCAATGACGAAAACGTCTGCGGCGAAGAAGGCGTGGAGGGAAATACGCCTGCCAGCCTGGCGCTCGAAGCGCTTGGTAAGGCAAACGGTGAATTGATCGAAGAAGATGACGTCGGCGATGAACCTTTCGGAGTCATCGACCGCATCAACCAGAAGGCGGAAAGCTGGGGCACTTCGTTCCAGGCCGTCGAGAAACGCGAACTGTTCAATCGACCGAACCAGTTTCTGGTCGGAGTCAGCTATGACAAGGGCTCGGTCCGCTACAAGACGGCCTCCGAGATTGGCGAGCTTGGCGACCGCTTTGTTGTCAACGGCTCCGGGATCACCATCACCGAACCCGATGACTTCACGGGTCGCGACGTCGATGTCGAAACCGAGTACGCCGGCGTCTATTTCTCCAACACGTTGGACGTGACCGACGCGCTTGCCGTTACGGTCGGCGGCCGTTTCAATTATGCAAGCGTTGATCTTGTCGACCTGACCGGCGAATTCGACGGCATAACTTCGAGCCATTCCTTCGAGCGGTTCAACCCCAACGTCGGTGCCACCTACAAATTCATGCCGGGCTTCCAGGTGTACGCTGGATATTCGGAAGCGAACCGCGCGCCGACACCGGCCGAACTCGCGTGCGCCAATCCGGACAACCCCTGCCCGATCGAAAGCTTCCTCACCGATGACCCGCCGCTCGATCAGGTCGTCTCGCGCTCTGTCGAGGCAGGCATTCGAGGCGAGCTGAACTCCAACTCGGGCGACCAGAAATTCACCTATGGCGTCGGTTACTTCCGCACGTTGAACGAGAACGACATCCTGTTCGTGAACTCCAACGTCACCGGCCGCGGCTTCTTCTTCAATGGCGGCGACACGCTGCGCCAGGGTATCGAGGCCCGGGCGACGTATGAATGGCGCGAACGCCTGTCGATCTACGCCGGGTATGCCTACATCCGGGCCACGTACGAGGATGCCTTGGAATTCCAGTCGCCGGCCCACCCGTTGGCGGGACCGTGTTCGGACGGCGGAGATGATATCTGCATCCAGGTCAGGGCTGGCGACCGTCTCACCAACGTGCCCGAACATCGCTTCAAGGCCGGGTTCGAATACATGATCACGCAGAAGTGGATGTTCGGCGCCGACCTCATCGCCTCCGGCGGCCAGTTCCACCTTGGCGATGAAATCAATGTTCTGCCGAAAGTCGGCGGTTACACCCGCGTCGACCTGAAAACCACCTATCAAGTCACCGATCAAGTCGAGGTGTTCGGCATCGTCAACAACGTCTTCGACCAGCGCTACGGCCTGTTCGGCACTCTGTTCGAAGCCGATGAAGCTCCAACCGGTCCGGTCGGGCGGAACTTCCAGTTCAAAAATCCCCGCTCCATCGTGCCCGCTGCCCCGGTTGCGGCCTACGGCGGCGTCAAGGTCCGGTTCTGACAGCGCGGGGAGCCGATTATCGCACTTTGGTGGAAATTGAGGTGTTTCGAGCCGGTCGTTTGCACTCCTGCAACACTTTTCGGCTTTACTGATGATCTAGCGCCGGGATTTTGTTACGCGTATCCGGCGCAAATAGGCGTGATGGCTTGCTCCAGGGGCGGAATCGCCCGCCGAGACAGTCATCACGCTTCTCATTTTCTGGCCCGGTCCTGATCTGCGCCGGCCTGATGTGCCCCATCCGGGCCCGGGTACAACAACAGCCCCACCAGCGGAACGATCAGTGGATACGGCAGCAAGCCAACGATCCGGAACAGCGCCGAGTTGACGAGCCCGGGCACGATCACCGGATGGCCGAGGCGATAGCCGCGATAGATGCTGGCGGCAACGCTCTCAGGTGACATCCATGGCAGCAGATAGCGGTAAAGCGCGCGGTGATCGCCATCGAGGGCTTCGTGAAAATCGGTCCTCACCGGCCCTGGCGCCACGCAACTGATGCGCACGCCGCGTCCACGGACTTCGTATGCCAGCGCCCGCGTCAACGAGATCACGTAGGCTTTGCTGGCATAATAGGCGCTCTGGTAGGGCCCCGGCATCAACCCCCCAAGCGACGATACGTTGATGATGCCGCCCCGCCCCCTGTCGAGCATTCCGGGCAGAACGCGCCGCGTCAGTCGCGTCGGAACCTGCACGTTGAGTTCGACGACGTTCTCGATCGAATCCGGATCCTGAAGGATGAATTTCCCCCCGACGCCGGCGCCGGCATTGTTCACGAGGACGTCGAGATAGCAGTCATGCTCGCCGAGCCGGGCTTCGATGAATTGCGCGACCGCCGGATCGGTGACGTCGCAACTGATGGCCAACGCGACCGCTCCGGTTCGTTCTCGCAAGCGTTCAACGGCAGCCGCGAGCCGGTCCGCGTCGCGGGCAACAAGCGCAACCCTTCGGCCGGCCATCGCGAAGCGGATAGCGATCGCCAGACCGATGCCCCGCGAGCCGCCCGTCACGACGACAGTCGGCGTTTTCCCGGCAATCGCGCCGATCGCGGCCTGTTCGACCTTCCTGCTGCGGCCGATCCATCGATCGGCCAGATATTGATAGACCACGTGACGCAGCCCCCCGCTGATTGGCGATGCCCCAGACCCTATATCGATACCCGTCACTGGTATGGAACAAAACGGTTGCTGCGACAGCGCCGTTCAAATTCTGGCGGCAGGCGACGATTCAGGGCGGCCAGCCAGGTTAGGGATGGGTCTACAACACAATCGCACGCGTAGCCTGGCGGCTCGGCACAGGCCCTGTACCGGCATTGCCGCCCCGCTCTCGACCGGCTCCGGCGGTTGATGCGCATCAACGCGCTCGTGAGGCGTCGCGCCTTAGTTGACCGATGGTGCGGCGAGGTTTGAGTCAACTAAGGCGCGATAAACGCCTCGCTAAGCCATTGATGTTGCTAGTGGCCCTGATGTCGCGCCAAAATCGGACGAGTTTGCGGCCATGATGCGATTTTGGCGCGACGGGCCACTAGTGAGGCGTCGCGCCTTAGTTGACCGATGGTGCGGCGAGGTTTGAGTCAACTAAGGCGCGATAAACGCCTCACTAAGCCAT
>JAHJQI010000262.1 GCA_018819265.1 Alphaproteobacteria bacterium | reverse complement strand
TGGCTCCTGGAGAAACCCACGCGCGAGCACCTCACTCACGGGCGATCCCAAGTGTGCCGTTTCCATATCGAAGCATTCGAGCACGACCTCACGAAACCACAGATGTGGAATGAAGCCATAGACCTCGCGTGACAGCTGATTGCTTGCGAGGTGATACTCATCGTGCGCGACATCGTCCGAGTGGTACTTACCACGTACCAGGCCCGTGAACGACAACACGCCCTTGCCTGTGTACTGGATCGTTTCGTTGTCGATGTATAGAAGTCCGCTCGAGGGGAACGCGGTTAAGCCGATAGAAGCAGGCCCAAGTAAAACAGTCGCCGTGACCGCAGCAGCCGCAAGATCAGCCGTCAACTGCGTGATGGGGCTCTCCTGCTCAGTGGCCCATATCTCGGTCAATCGGCCATCTACGTC
This sequence comes from Alphaproteobacteria bacterium, assembly GCA_018819265.1. Taxonomy (GTDB): domain Bacteria; phylum Pseudomonadota; class Alphaproteobacteria; order Rhizobiales; family Hyphomicrobiaceae; genus Filomicrobium. The sequence goes on along the minus strand of JAHJQI010000262.1, from coordinate 8,678 downwards.
AAGAAACTCGATTGTCGTTGACAACACCTGCGGCATTTTGAGCGGGTGCGTTTTCATCGGAAGGGTGCGCGGAATGCCCTTGAGCGCACCATCAACGCGTACATAGTCGAGCGAGCCGCCAGCAGGATCTGTCAGCGCTGGCACGTTCGGCGATGACGTCCAGTAGTATCGAATGCCAGCGATACGCATTCGATAGCCCCGATGTTGCGCCTCTTTAGCGAGCAGAGTGGAGACACTCATCTATGACTCATCGTAGTAGATATATTCAAAAGTGAACTCGTAGTAGGGAAAGCCGGGTCCCATTCGTGTCGGTCTAAATGGCTTTGTTCTTTGCGATTCCGTCCACTTAGCAGCGAAGTAGTTTGTCCCATTCAGCACTCGATCGCTGTAGACACGATGAACTTTTTGCTTGCCCCAGTGCTCGGTTATACAGGCCAACACGCGCGCGATTCCGCCGTTGGCATCGGAGAGATCAATCGCGCGGAAGGTCAACTCGCGCGTGGAGAAATCCCCCACGGAGATTGACACCACCTTGCCAGTGGGTCCGCGTTGACTCACCCCCACCATGTTTGGGATCTCGAAAGAGTCCAGCGCGCGCTCGGGTTGGTCTCTTCGACTCTTCCAAAAGATAGTCCCAGTCGGTGGCTTGGTGGCAACAAGGGTATGCAAGCCACCGATGAGGGTACTGGCGGGATCTGTCGCGGCAAAGCCAAGCTCCAAGAACACGGAGTCTTCGTAGCCTGCACCCGTGTAAAGCTGGAACACTCCGTCAGGCGTGGTGATTGTGATCAGGCCCGTTGTTGTCGAAATTACAAACGTGTAAGTATAAGCGCCTGCGATATTCATCGCAGCAACAACGAGCCCAAGGATATCGTCAGCGACCAAGTCGTTCTTTGGATAGTAGTTTCCTACCGCGATGTTAGTATCCTCGACCGATGGCACACCTAGCGGATCTTCAACGAATTCGACTTTGTAGTTGGCGGTTGTGATGTCCAATCTACCGAGAATACACTCCTGGCTCATCCTCCGCTCCCCATGCCTTCGATCAGGCCTTTGTCAAGACGAACGTTGTTGTTTCGAGACGAGTTCAACGCATCGGCCGTGTGTGCCGCAAACTCCTCGATCTGTTGACGATTTGCCGGGTATGCTGTGCCATAGTAGATATTGATCTCTTGGGCCTGGCTCTTCGCTGAATCCGTGCGTGTGTTGTCCACGCCTGCGCCGCCACCAGAAGCCCGCGCATTCGCAAGGGAGGCGGTCCCCCCGGAACTTTCGCGCGCATTCGCTGCGGCCCCCTTGGCCGCGCCTGCGAGTATGCCCATGGCAAGCGCGCCCACAAGAGCAAGAGCCGCGCCGACATAGTCTTTCATCGCGATAAGTCCCGGAACCATCGCAAGAAACAGCCCCATCCAAATCGTAGCAATCTGTGAAACGACATCCCAAACAGCCGCAGCCATCGGTTCCTTGCTCTTCTTTGTGCCATCTACCATACCAGCCCACAGGTCAACCCAGGCGCTGGAGAGCGAGCTGATCAGCAGGTTCATCGTGTCTTTGATGGCCTTGCTCATCGACTCTGCGCCCTGGCGCCCGGTGTTCGTGAGCATGCCCCACCATGCACTCACTGAGCTAATTATATCAGGCGAATGCGCCTCCAGGATCTTGGCGCGCAGATGCCCCACGCCGATCCCAAGTGTCTCCAGCATCTTGCCGAATCGCTGCTGAAGTTGCTCATCGGACCCGAACACGATATCGAAGAATCCGCCCTGGTCTTTACCAGCACCGGCTTTGACTTGAACGAGTTGGTTCAACGCTTTCTCGTTTTCTATCATCGCCTTTCCAATGCCCTCAGCCCGCTTCTGAGTCGCCTTTCCAGCAGCGACCTGCAACTTGCCCAGCGTGCCCTCCACAATCTTGTCGAGCTGCTTCTCCTCGCGCTCTTCGATTTTCTGGAGAGCGGCTCTCTGCTTCGCGTACTCGCTCACGACCTTGGCAATCTGGGGCTCTTTCGAATCCTGTCGTTCTGATCTGTCCCCCTTCTTTGCGTTCTTGGCGCGAAGGTCTGCCAGGCGCTTGTCCCAGTAGGCTTGGATGCCGGCCTGGGCCTGACGAAATTTCAAGACATCTTTACTCTGAAGAGCATAGATCTTGTTCATGTCGCGTTGACGCGCCAGGTTGATCTTGCGCTCCTCGTCATACCCGCGCACGATGAAGCGCTGCGCCGCAATTCCGGCCAGGCCCGCCTGCGTAAGCCGCTCACTCTTTTTCTTAATCATCGCTATAATTTTCTCGCCACCGGCTAGCTCTTTCTTGAGCAGTTCAAGGGAGTATCCAGTTCGATTCTCTTTTTCTTTCAGCATAGCCAATGTCTTCGAAAACGCTTCGATCTCTTTGAATCGGCCCTTCTCAAAGAGGAACTCTCTACGCTCCTCCAGATCGATAATTTTTTGTAACGCGCCCATTTTGTACTGGATCGCTATAGAAAGTCCGGCGCGCTGCTCGGTGTTCAACTTTCGCATTTTTTGAGATAGCCGCTCCATCGCTGCATTCAGTTCGGCGCCGCCTGATACAAGCTGATCCTGAATCAAAGCATATTGCTTCGTTACTTCGTTGAGCTTTTTCGTCTCATCGACAACCGTTGCGATGTCTTTTTGTCGAGTGGCAAACCACTTGTCATACTCGTTTGAGCGCTTAAAAATCCACACAAACGGGTTGTGCTCAATCAGCCAAGTGATTGGCTTTGAAAGCATCCAGAACCCGCCGATGAGGCCCTTGACCACCTGATACACAGCGCCTAGCACTTCCCCGAACAGAGAGGCCCACGCTTCAACCGTCTCGCGATTGCGGGCAAACCACGAATTGAACGCTGTAAGCGATTCCTTGAGCCTGTCAAAGATCGGACCCGCCACCTTCATTAACAAATTTGATGTGATGTTTGTAAACCGAGCAGTCTCAAAAGTCCATGTATTCGACATTTTGCCGTAAGCTTCTTGGCTGGCCCCGGCGCTTTTATCCATGGCTTCAAGCGAGTCTCTGAAGTTCTCCATGCCCCGGCCTGCCAGGGTCATAGCCGCTTGCATAGAGCGCTGACTGGGAAATAACTTGGCTATCTGTTCGGCAGATCCGCCAGTCGCGTCTTTAACTTCTTGCATAACTCCAACCAACCCCTTACTCTGAAGGGCTGCTTGGCCATAGGATATACCCAACTCCTCGAACGCAACGCGCGATTGACGAGACGGCTTTATAATTCCTATAATTAAATTTCTCAGATACGTCATTGACGTCGAAGAATTTTTTGTAACGCGAGTGATAGCTGCAAATGCGGCAAGTGTTTCTTTCATGCTGAGGCCGGCTTGAGCAGCCGTTCCCGCTACGTTGCCTATCGCTTTCGCCATCTCAGGAAACGTTGTCATCCCCTTCTTGACAGTAGTAAAGAGCATGTCGTTGATCTGCTTGTACGTGCCCGCGTCATCTTTGAATGCGTTTTTCAGTCGGACAAATGCTGACATAGCAACAGAAGTTTTTGTAAGGCCCGCAGTGGCCGCGATGTCAGCCTCTTTGACCACCTCAATCTGCTCCCTGAATCCAGTTATCCCAGCAGAGATGGCATCGTATGTGGCCCGGCTCAAGGTGCTCAGCGATTGATCACCCGTCACCGAGATGTCAATCAATGCCTGCTCAAAGGCCGCCATCTGCGGCATCATGTGGCTATCGAGCAATGTTGAGATCTCAGCGAGACCCGTCTCAAATGCCGATGACAACTCAAGAGCGCTGCTTATCAGTTGGCCCACTGCTTGTATCGCGTTTGCAATCGCGACCGCGAAATTATTCGCGCCCGTTATGCCCTGGAAAAATCCCTGTTGAAGCGTCTCCCCCAACCAGTTGCTCTGCTTCCCTGCACTCTGCAAAGCCTGGCCAACCGGCTTGACTGCTTTCGCTGACTGGTTCATCGATTCCTGAAACTTTTTGCCGATGTTGGTTGAGACAGACGAGCCTCGCTTCTCGAGCTTCGAAAAGGCTGCATTGACTCCAGACTCGTTGACGTCAAGCCAATATGTCGCGCCCATCTGAGAAGATCCGATGGCCATCTATCTACCCAACTTTCTTGTCTTTTTTGATTGCTCGCGCCTGCGCTCTTCGGCCAGGCGCTCAGCCTCCTCACCGTGTGCAGTGTCCATGCGCATGATCAAAAGCCGATACCATTCCGGCTGATCGCTTACTCCCCCAGACCTCCAGAGGTGGCCAGCCTTGTAAAAATTGAACGCCTCAACCGCGCCATACAGGCGCGGGAAAGTAGCGAACGTTTCTGTAACGGGGCAGCCATAGAGGAAAGCCTTAGGGCATCCGCACTTTCGCTCATGACTGAGATAGGTCGGATAGGGATACTCCCGACCGTCTTCGCTGCTTTTATATTCGAAATCGCTTTGAGAATCCTGACATCCCTCGCAGTTCAGATCCCAGCTTTCCCTGATGGACTGGGCATAGTACCCCACCGCGAAGGCGCAGGCGTCTAAAAATTTTCGTCCTCGCGCCTCTCGAACATGTCCAGCACCATGAGGCCCATCTCTGCCAACACATTGGGGCCTAACACATCCTGCATTTCATCGCTCAGGACCTTGTTCCAGCGCTCGCCCCTTTGCCCCACCTGGATGCGCTCCTGGCCCGTGGCATTGACGCGCTTGAGATTGAACTCCTCGGTGTCGGCCTCCATGTATCGCACGCGCTCGATGCAGCGCAGCGCCACAAAGTATGCCTGCGCGACCGGGCTATCACGCAACTCGCGCGCCTTGTCTACGAGCTTTGAGGGGGGTCGCTTGAGGGTAAACTCTGTCAGGGGTGAGCCGTCGCTGGACACGAACATGAGAGACTCTTGGAGATTGGGGCGGGATGCGTAGCTAGAGGCAGTCACCACTCGCCCGATGGCTTCGCTGGTTGCGTCCCAGTCTATGGCATCGAGGCAGGAGTGACAGGTGACTTCATCGAGTCGAGGAACGTTTCCGAGGGCCATGGTTCTAGCCTTTCCGTGTAGAGTCCCCCCCTCGCAAGTCCTGGAAAGGCTAAAATCTGAGACCCACAAAGAGGGGATTTGGTTGTTTCGTTTGCGAATAGAAGACGCGCTATTACAGCAGGGCTACGACGACTCCGTGCTTGGTTGCATCACCAGCGCGTTTAGGTCGTATCTCTAGTTCGTAATAGTCTCGATTCTCGTTCTCCTGCCCAGGGTTGGCCAGCTTGAGTTGGGCCTGGTTGAACCACATAACGACACGCCGCCCCGGTTCGGTTCCGAGGATTGCTACGACTCGCTGAAGCGTATCAGCCTGCAAGGCCGTGCGGGGGTTCCATGCCGCGATTGTGAGCGTGTTGAGACTGGCTGTCATAACCGGATCTTGATTCATCACGTCCGTGCCAGCAACGCCGTCCGTGCCAGTAATCGCATCACGGCGGGAAGCATCGTTGCCCATATTGAAGCCCCAACTCCTGCATTCGTACGTTGCAGCGCCGGCTGTGGTAGGCGCAATCAGGAATTTTGCGCTGGCCTTTTTGGGCGCGCGGTTGGTGAATTTTCGACTGGAAAAAGCCGTAGGGATCGTGACATCCGTGGGGGTGTCCTCATCGCCGATGCCTACCATGGGGAACGTAATCTTTGGCAGGTCCGCGCCCTCAACTCCCTCGATGGCCATATCACCGATTGAGATACCGTGAATGCGTCGGAGGATCTTGTGCATATAGCCGGACATACCGAAACTATCGTGACCGTCAAGGTTCTGCCGCATGCTCCAGCCTGGGCGCACGAGCGCATTAACCGCAGGCGCGCTGGAAAGAGGGGGATCGACGGTCATAATATCGCCTGTAATATCCGAGATCTGGGTAACCTCAAAGGTCCCACTTACATCAACCTCGATTATACCCTCTTCATCGAACTGGTCGATGAAGCTATCTTGAATCTCCCAGGCCGATGCCGTTGGATTTGCAGCGGCTCCACCTGCGATATTGTTGACCAGTCCCGCATGGCCGGACTGGAACGCCTCACCGATGGCCGCAGCCATAAGCCAGCCCCACTCGCCCGGGCCTGTGTATACGCGCAGGATCTCGCCACCCGCAAGCGGGGCCGCGAGGGCGTTTTTCAGCGTGCATGTCGAGCCGCTAATCGCCGTCACCTCGACTCGATCAGTTACTGGATTGTTAACATGAATGACACTGCCGACCTTAAAGCGAGCAATGTTCGCGACAACCAGCGTCGTGCCTGAGCCACTTACCGCGATGTCGTATGCCGCAGGGGCTCCCATGCCTCCCAGTTTTCCAGCGACATTCCCATCGAAGACGGTGCGCATAAAATCGTCAGGGTACTTCTCCAGGCTGTCGCGCTGAAAGTCTGTCATCTCTGCAAACTCATCAGTCGGAGTCATCTCCAGTGTATCGGTTCGTGGTAGCAGATGTACGCGGAAAGTATCAGCGGCCGTGATGGCTTGCGGCCACGCATCCGCGTCGAAGTATGCGGTGCCTATTTCCCCGACACTCTCGTAATAATAGCTCGTTATTTTCTTATATCCAGCCGCCACATTGTCCGCATGGCCCGTAAGGCACTGAGCTAAGAACCCCTTGATTTCGTCGTTTAAGGTCTCGACGAACTCGCCACTGAGCAATTGTACCGTAGAGGAGCCAAGATCAGCAACGAGCGTGCGCTCCGTTCCCTGGGTGCTCTCCATGTCGAAGAGTGCCTCTCGAATATTCGAGCGAAAAGAATTAGCCATGATGGGCTCCTATTGCGGTGTATCGACCGCGTATTCAACGCGGAAGATTATTTGAATTATCCACTGATTTGATTCATCAAGAAACGGTTCGCTTGCTTCGACGAGGACAACGTTATAGACCTCATCGGGCTGATTGCCATCGTACAGAAACAGCCCAATCAACGTGTCTTGAGCATCGATCAGGATACTGTTGACCTCGTCATCGTTGGTACTGGCAGCGACCGCTATCCCTCGACGGATTTGCATAAGGCGAGATATGATCTGATAACCCCCGCCTGTTGGCTCCCCTTCAACCGCGCTGCTCATACGGATCGAGGCGTCACTGCCCCATGTGTAGCGGCTGTCTTCATCAAGTGGGCGCTCGGGCACAAACAGGCCCTCGCCCGTGAGCAGTGCGCGAAAATCAACCGCGATAGCGCTCCATAATTTGCTTGCCATTAAAACACAATCGTCTTTGTTTTGAGTGTCTTAGCCCATGGAGGAGTCCACCGAATCGAGACCTTGAGGCTCACCGTTTTGCGGCCAGCTTGAGACAGCCCGATCCAGCCGACATCGCGGTTATGAATCGCTGCCTTAAAGTCCGTCCACGTTATCTCAACAGCCGGATGCTGTATGCGGACAACGGATGAGGACAGCATCTGTCGAGTCAGTCTCAATCTTCTCGTTCTGTCTCCGCCATGTACCCTGTTCGCATAGCGCGATGTCAAGGGCCGCATTGGTTCACCCGTCCCGTCTTTTCCTTGCAGCGTGGCCGCAACGATTGTTTCAACGCTCGCTCCCCCCAACGCATGGAGCAGCTTCGTGTCGATCAGCGAGGTGGGGTGGCGGAAGACAACTTTTGTAGCCATCAAAAAAACCAGGGGGTTCGCATGCGATTGCGCCCAACATCCGCGTCCGCGCCAGTCACGACGACAGAGGGATCAGCAAGAATGCGATCAACCTGCTGTTCGGCCGCGCGCTTGTGCATGGCTGCCAGGCCCTCCCAGCGATCATCGGCCTTGCGCGTGATGGACCAGGCGTAAAGCCGGTACTTTGTTTGCTCGATGTGCGCCTGCCTGAATCGGTCTGCTGGCCATCGCGAGGGGTGCATGAAAGTCTTGCTTGATACCATATCCCAGAAATCTCCCCACGCCTCACGGATCCAGTCAGCCAGTGCCGTGTTCGCCACCATGGGTTTGATGCTTGCGTCGAGATCCGTTATGTCAGCCTCGACGACCTGAGACTCCCATAGATTCGAGAGAAGGAAGAACTTTTGTGTGCGCTTGTGGGTGACGCCTGCAACCACGAACGACCACACGGCCGTATATGGCGCAAGATAATTCGCAGGCGTGACCGCGCTTAGCCATGTGCGCGTGAGCGTCATGACCGATCCGCTAACCGTCACAGCCTCGGCAATCGCCACAGCGACACCGCTAGGATTCGTGACGGCAACCGTAGGCGTCCCAGTGATCGAAACGATTGCGCCGTCAACCGTCGCGCGATATTGCAGGGCAGTCGAAACCCCAACGATCAGGTCTTGTATTCTTCCAAGCAAATTCACTTCTTTTTGCTACCCTTTTTGGGTTGGGGGGTTTCCTCGCCGAGCGGCTCTACTGGCGGCTCAAGATGGTATTTGTTTCCATCAATTGGATGGCCATCAATAGCGCGAATATCGCCGCCATGCTTCTGGTCAAACTCGAGTAGCCGGCGCTCGAGTACGCGCACACGATGTTCGAGCTTGAGTCTATCTGCTCGCTCTGATTCGAGGAGATCCCAAAGCGTTTCGTTTTCAAGCAGGAGCGATGAGAAATCATCGATGGTCGCTCGCATAGTCCAGAACAGAACCTCCCACCAGTAGCGCCCTTCACGCGGCGCGGTTGGATCCTTCCATGCCCAGAATCGCTTAACGAAAAACTTCAAGTCGACCATGTGTCTAGCCTTTCCAGTGAG
>JAHJQI010000230.1 GCA_018819265.1 Alphaproteobacteria bacterium | reverse complement strand
GATCGCCCTTGCACAGCTCCCCAAACTGATTGGCGGCAAGATCCATGTCGTCGATCTTCAATATCCCGGCCTCGACATAGGGCCGCAGGACTTTGCTCAGGCGCTCACGCACCAGATCCGGACCCGAGGCAAAGAACCGTCGCCCCAACTCCGGAAAGCGATGCGATTCCGCGACACAGATGCGAAACACCTGCTGGCCAAAATCCGACAGGAAAAAGCGTAATATCCGTGTGCCCGCCTCACGCAGCACATGTTCAATTGTCGCCCCCTTGCCGATCACCGCAAGCGCCTCTTCGGCCTGCCGGTTGCACTCGAGCCGCGCCACTTCAGAAAACAGCAGCCGCTTGTCGGGGAAATAGCTGTAAAGCGTCGCCTTGGAGACCTGTGCCTCACGCGCGATTTCATCGACGCTGGCCCCTTCGAAACCATCCCGCATGAAGATCCGGCGCGCTCCTTCGAGCACTTGATCGAACTTGCGACCCTTCTTGATTTCAACGGCGGGAGCCGACATCCAAACCCTCCCCATAGGTCGAGCCAGTGTAGTCGGCTCCGCCCTCCAACCGCAAGCACATCTGCGCGAGCGGTCAGAGGATGGGCCGCTTGGGCCTTGCGGCATCGATCTACTGATTGATGCCACTGGTGCCTTGCGTCACCGGCGCAGGGGTCGGTTCGGGAAAGCTCAATGAGGGCGTCAGGCTGCTCATGTCAAAGCTCAAGGCCAACGTCGGGCTGGCAATGAGGCTGATAGAGAGAGCGAGTGCAGTCAGTGCGTGTTTCATGTCAAACTCCATAACTGAACTAATCTGTTCAGACCCATAACTAAACAGTTCGGTTTAGAAATCAAGTAAAAAATGAACCGATCGGTTTACTTATTTGAGAGGCATTACGCCGCTTTGCGCTTGCTCTGCCGCGCGGCTAGACTAGTTTAGAATTATTCTAAAAGAGGTGTTCCATGATTCCCGGCATGACATCGCGCCGTCGTTTCCGTGACCTGTCCGAGCAAGAGATCCTTGCTCTGGCTATTTCGTCCGAAGAGGATGACGCGCGCATCTACCGCTCCTATGCGGAAATGCTCCGTGCTGATTTCCCAGACACGGCTGCCATTTTCGATGGCATGGCCGTCGAAGAGGACGGCCACCGCGCACGGTTGATCGACCTGCATCGCACCCGCTTTGGCGAGGTGATCCCGCTGATCCGTCGCGAACATGTGGCGGGGTTCTATGCCCGTCGCCCCGTATGGCTGATCGAGAACCTTGGGATCGAGCGCATTCGCGACGAGGCCGAGGCGATGGAGCGCGACGCCGGGGCGTTCTATCTCAAGGCAGCACAGCGCACGACTGACGCCACCACCCGCAAACTTCTGGGTGATCTGGCGGCGGCAGAGGCAGGCCACCAAACCCGCGCCGAAGAATTGGAGACAGAACACCTCAATGCAGATGCCCGCGACGCTGAGGATCGCACCGCCAAGCGGCAGTTCCTTCTGACATGGATACAGCCGGGGCTTGCGGGGCTGATGGATGGTTCTGTTTCGACCCTCGCCCCGATCTTTGCCACCGCTTTTGCCACGCAAGATACATGGACAACCTTTCTGGTCGGTCTTGCGGCCAGCGTGGGCGCAGGCATCTCGATGGGCTTTACCGAGGCCGCCAGCGACGACGGAGAGCTTTCAGGGCGCGGCAGCCCGATCAAGCGCGGATTTGCCTCCGGCATCATGACGACGGTGGGCGGCCTCGGCCATGCGCTGCCCTATCTTATCCCGGATTTCTGGACTGCGACGATCATCGCCTTTGTCGTGGTCTTTGTCGAACTTTGGGCTATTGCCTGGATTCAGAACAAATACATGGAAACCCCGTTCTTTCGCGCGGCGTTTCAGGTGGTCTTGGGCGGGGCACTGGTCTTTGCCGCCGGCGTGTTGATCGGCAGTGGCTAAACCTTAGTCGCCATTCTCAAATCCACCGGGATAACTCGGCGGGTTCTGATCTTCGGTCGTGATTTGGACAGAGTTTTGCGTCCTAAGATCCTGGAGAAATTGCCTGACTTCAGCCTCGCAGAGAGGCTGAGCTGGCGAGCAGCTTATACGGACCCCACTCACAGTGACGTAATATTGCGATGTCCCGCCGGGCCCATAAGATGCCGGTTGATAGACGTCTTCGAATGGATAGCTCTTGCCATCGACCGAAATGGTTCCTTTGTGCACAACCGGGTCAAGCGCACATGCACCAAGGGCCAGACCGGCCGAGAGAGCGAATAATCTTGAATTGCCAAACATTGATTTTCCCCAAAACAGATAAATGGCCCGGTTTCATTCAGGGCCGACTGGTTTCTGGTCAGGGTTGGAAAACGTCAATTATTGTTATGATATCATTACCTTGGCCAGATTTTCGAATGAACAATCAGATATGTCCTATGCATGATGATAGCAAAAG
>JAHJQI010000018.1 GCA_018819265.1 Alphaproteobacteria bacterium | reverse complement strand
GAAGCCGTCACCGGCAGCAGCGTGCGCTTGCGGCGCTCCGATGCCGTTGACGAAAGTCGGCACCAGACCGGCGGTGAACGTGATCGACTGCCCCGTGCTGAACGAGCGCGTCGTCATGCCGTTCGTGGTCTGGTCATTGAACAAGGCCGCCGACTGCCCGGGTGACAGTTCAATGATGTCCTGCGGGCGCAGGTTGCCAAGGATGGTGTCGTCGCCGCCCATCGAGTTGAATACGATGCGGTGCTGCGATGACAGACCCGATATATCGATGACGTCGTCGCCGGTCGATCCGTTGATGGTGATGGTGTTGAGCGCAAGACCGGTGCCGGTGAAATTACCGATGATTTCAACGTTGTCACCACGCACATCCGCAAGACCGGGCACGCTTGCAACGATGGCGTCGGCGTTGAGCGTGATCTCCTCGATATCGGTCAACTCGCCGATGATCTGTTCGCCGGTGCCGTCGTCGTATGTCACGGCTATTGCAGCACTGGGATTGCGCAGAACGAGGCCGACCGGCAGCGATACGGTGTTATCCGTCAGCGCATAGATCCGGTAGGTTTCGCCGTTGCGCGAGCCGTTGATCTGGAACGTGTCGCCAACCGCGCCGTTGCCGCCGCCGTCGATGACGTCCTGTCCGTCACCGATGTTCCACACGGCGGTATCATTGCCGGCGTCGCCAAAGATGGTGTCATCACCCGCGTCGCCCTGCAGCGTGTCGGCTCCTGCGCCGCCGTTCAGCGTGTCGCTGCCGTTGCCGCCCGACAGGAAGTCGGCGCCGGCATCGCCATTGAGCGTATCGCCGCCGGCACCGCCGATCAGCGCATCTGCGCCGTTGCCACCGTTGATGATGTCGGGCCCGCCTTCCCCAAGGATGATGTCAGCGCCGCCTTCGCCATTGATGGTCTCGGCGACGTCGTTGCCGATGACGAACTGGGCGCCACCGCCGGCGTTGAAGAGAGTGACGCCAGCCGCGATCCGCACAGCGCCTGCGGCGTCCTGCGCATCGGCAAGCGTAATCGTCGTGGTACCGGCGCCGTCGGCGAATTGCAGGAATTCGACATCGATGACTTCGTCTTCGATCGCACCGTCGACAACCTCGATGGTGCCGGTCGGAGTTGCCGCGAAAGTGACGTCGGCGATGTCGGCTTCGAAGATCGCTGTGTCGTTGCCACCGCCGCCATTGATGATGTCGCTGCCGGCGCCGCCGATCAGCGTATCCGCTCCTGCTCCGCCGAGGAGTAGGTCGTCGCCGGCTCCGCCGATCAGCGTATCGGCCTGGGTGCCGCCATCGAGCAGGTCATCGCCTGCACCACCGTCCAGCTGATCCTGTCCCTGACCGCCGAACAGTTCGTCAGATCCACCGTTGCCGAACAAGATGTCCGCACCATCCCCGCCGTCCACGAGGTCATTACCTGCTCCACCTGCCAGCACGTCGTTGCCTGCCAGGCCGAGGATCGTGTCGTCGCCAGCCAGGCCGTCGATCGGATTGAGAAGCGTCCCGTCGTTTCCGACGGTACCGATCAACAAGTCGTCGCCGTTTGTCGCCGCCGCCACAGCTTGGGCGGCCAGCGAAACGGTCGGCGCCGATAGCACGAACTCCGGAATGCCGTTGCCGCCGATAAAGCTTGCAACCGCCCGGATGCGCAATCCGTCGATCTCCATCGCCGGCGTCGGCGTAAAGGTCAGACCGGTCATCTCGACCTCGGTGACGGGATCAAGAATCGGTTCCCAGTCGCCAGCGCCGAACGTCGCCTCGACTTGCCAGACGATACTGAATTCGGAGATCGGCGGCACACCGTCGAGATCGTCGACGGTACCGATGCCGACCGTGAAGGTATCGCCCACGGACGGCGGCGATGCGGGCGTGCTCTCGGTGATGGCGAGAAGCCCGGTCGCCAGATTGTTCTGGATGTTAGGGTCGATGATCTCGAGGGCATCTGCGAATTGCAGCGCCTCGATATTGCGTACCCTGTCGACGCCGTCGCTGGCTGCGCCGCCGATGTGTGAGACCGTGATGAAACCGAGTTCATCGGGTGTCGCGTTGATGAGGTACTCCGAACGCGCGCCTGAAAACTGGGCGATGTCGACATCGCCGACCTGCGCACCATCGAGAATCTCGCGCACGATGTTCAGCATGCCGGGGTTGAGTTCCCTAGTCAGCATCATCTCGTTCACGGTCTTGCCGACGAGTGCCGCGCCGGCCGCCGTCGTGTTGTCGACGGTCATCAGGTCGGTCATCGAGTTGACGGAGCCGAGCACGACGTCGTTGGCATCGCGGATTTCGAGGCGGACGTTCAGCCATTTGTCGCCGTCGATGACGTCGTCGCCGCCGCGGCCTTCGATGATGTCGCTGCCGCCGCCGCCGAGGATGATGTTGCCGCCGAAGAACTCCGTAGTGTCGGCAGTGAACAGCGCCTCGGGATTGGCACCGTTGTCGCGCAAACCGTTGATGAGGTCGAAGTTGCGCAACTCATGCCCGCCGAGGCCGCCTTCGCCGACGGCTACCTCGGCTGGAGCGGCAATTTCGGCACCTGTGCGGTCGTCGCCGCGCAGCTGGTCATTGAACTGCCAGCCGGACAGGCCCTCGACTGCATCGAAGCGGTCACGGTTGGCGTCGATTGCCGGTAGCAGCGCGCCAGTCAGCAGGAAGTCAGAGTTGCCGGGCTGGGTGTCGCCCTTGTGGGTGGTCCAGTCGAACCCGAGCATGCCCTCGTGGCGGGTAATCCCGGGGTCGGCGAGCATGATGTCATCGCCCGATTCGGAGTCGTAGTCATCGTTGCCGCCGCCGCCGATGATGACGTCGTTGCCGATGACGGGGCTGTCCTGGAACGGAGCACCGTTGTCGCCCTGCAGGAGGTCGGCCTGGGCGCCGCCTTCGATCCAGTCGTCGCCTTCGCCGCCGAACACGATGTTCGAGCCATCGCCGGCCTGGATGAAGTCGTTGCCCTCGCCGCCGAATGTCTCTTTCAGATCCTGGCCGGCGAGCACGTAATCGTTGCCGGCTCCCGCGAGGATCAGTGCTTCTCCGCTGCCGGCGACGATGACGTCGTTGCCGTCGTCGCCCTTGAAGTTGTCGCCGGCGCCGCCGACGTCGACCAGGATGTCGTCACCCGAACCACCATTCAGGCTGTCGGCGCCATCGCCGCCTTCGAGGAAGTCGTCGCCGCCATCGCCCCACAAGGTGTCGTCACCGATGTCAGCGACCAGGTGATCATTGAGATTGGTGCCGCCGAGAACGATATGTTCGCCACCGGTATACTTCAGGAATTCGGCGTTGCCGTCGTTATCGGCATCGATGCGGACCACTGTCTGGGAGAACAGCGAATTGCCTTGCGGATCGCGGCCGAGATCGATCGGCCTGTCGGTCTCGCTGGCATTGGGATCGTAGTCCTGCTGATTGGCGACGTGCGCTTCGAGGATGAAACCCGGCAGCGAGAAGATGTCACCCGGCAAGTGCGTCGTGAACTGGGTGACGTCGGTTTCGTCGATGCCCAGGTCGGTGTTGCGCTGGATGAGGCCGGCGAAGGAGTTGCCTTCAAGCTGGTTGAGGAAGTGCAGACCGGCAACGCGCGCCAGATAGTAGAAGCGGTCACCGTCCTGCAGATTTTCGAGCTGGATCTCGAAAACGAAGTTGAAGGTCGAGCCGAGCATCCCGCCGAACGGCTCGATTGCTTCGGCGAGGCCGCCGATCCACAGGTCGATGGCGTTGAGACCGGAATTCTCGGCCGTCCATGCGCCGGTGGAATTGAGGAAGTCGAGACGGTCCGCAGGAACGGAATTATCTCCGTTCAAGTCGACGCCAAGGACGAGTTCCATGGCAGCGTCGCGCTTTTCGTCGAGCGTCTTTTCCCGCAGTCCGCCGTTACCGTCGTCGACGAGGCTGGTGATCAACTCGTGCGTACCGTAGGCCGCGATAAAGTTGACGACCGACAATTCATGTTTGGCGTGAGCCGCGAAGTCGACCCAGCTCTCGTAGGGCTTCAGTTTCGGATCGCTGGTCAGCGAATACATTTCCGAACGGAATTCGTTCAGCGTCGGGACGCCGGTTTCACGTGCGCGTGCAATGTTGAGCGTGGCGAGATCGAGCGGCAGGCCGAGCAGGTTGTTGCGCAACGCGCCGGTAACGAACTCGTCGATCTCGCTGCCCTGCTGGCGGGTCATGCCGCGAACGATCGCGCCTGCGGCGATGTCGGCATCGACGGTATTATTGGCATCGAAGTCGAGTGGATTGAGGAAAGCTTCGATCAGCCCGAATTCTGTCAGATTCCCATCAGCATCGACGACGTCGACGTTCTCGCGAAGCTGCGAGTGGCCGAAGCGATAGACCGCATGCGCGAACTCGGCGACGATCTTGGCATCGATGGTGATGTCGTAGCCGGCGAACACGTTGACCTGCGGCTGCACCTTGCGCGCGAATTCCTCGAACACGAGATGCTGGTACTGCATCTCGGTGCCGAACTTCGCCGCCTGGAACAGACGCTCGCCGTTCCAGTCGAGCGCCTCGATGGCGTCGGTACGGGCCTGTCCACTCAACGCATTGATGGCATCGAGTTCGACCTGGGTGATCGGCTGATCGAGCCACTGGTTGGCGAACGCCAGATCGCCCTCGGCGATAACGACGTCCTGGGTGTGCTCGGCCAGACGGTTGTGCTCGGAGTGGAAGATGTGGTGGACGGCCGTCAGTCCGATGTTCTCGTTGACACGGCCGTCGCCGGCGATGAAGTGCTCGTCAAGCAGTTCGTCGTCGTAGGCGACCTTGCGGCCACGGAAGTCGGTGGCGATCGCGTTGCCGGCAACGTCATCGGCATCGGCTTCGGCGACGGCGGTTTCCGGGGTCGCAGGATTGCCGTCGGCATCGTAGACGGTGCCGGGCACTGCATTGTGGGCGATGTCGTCGAGGAAGGCGTGGCCGGTCGCTTCGGCATAGGCGGCCGGGATGGGGTCGGCCGGATTGCCTTCCACGAGCCCGTCGTTGTCGGGGTCGATTTGATCCTTCAGCGTCTGGCCGAAGACATCGACGAAGTCGGTGCGCAGCACGATCTGCGGGAAGCCGTTCGCGCCTGGAATGAAGTTGCCGTAGAGGTCGGTCGCCAGAAGCGGTACGCGCACGACGTCGGTATCTTCAAGCAGGATGCCGAGTTTGTCGGCCGCCTGATCCTTGACGTCGCGCCAGGTGGCCATGCCGCCGGTCGTGCCTTCGATCAGCTTGCCGGTGGCTTCCGGTTGGCCGTTCACGTTCAACTCGTAGCCGCGGATGAAAACCTGGTGGGCTTCATGTGACGTGTAGGTCTGGTTCTGGTCGACGAATGGTGATGTCGCGTTGGTGGGCTCGCCGTTCTCATCCAGCGTCGCCCTTGTCAGGACCATGAAATTGGTCTGCGGGCTGTTCGGATCGTAGAGCGGATCGTCGGGCTGGAGCGGCACGTAGACCGTGCCGTTGCCGCCCTTGTTGATCAGGTCGAGGCCGTGGTCGAAGAACTGTCCGAAGAGGACAAACCAGCTGTTGAACGGAGCCGAAAGGCCCTCGTCGGGCGCCACGTTGAGGATGACCAGCGAGCCGTCCGCTTCGAGTTCGACGCCGTAGGTTTCAAGCGTGGTGTCGAGCGTCGCCTGCGCGGCGTCGGCGGTGGCCTGGGCTCCGGAGGCGGCACTTTCAGCCGCGTCGAACTGCCCCTGGGCAGTGACGACTTCGGCGTCCGCAGTCTGCAGTACCGTCGTGGCCGTTGCGACATCTCCGGCAGCGGCCGTCTGCGATGCGGTGAGTTGTGCGGTCAGGTTGCTGGCTGAAAATGCGATCGTGGTCGCAAGCAGCACAGCCGCACCGGCCTCGTCTAGTTGCTGCTGGTTGATGATTCCGTCGCCATTGAGGAGATCATCATTCAGCGCCGTCTCGATTGCCGTCAGCTGCGTTACGAGCAGTGATGCATCATCAGCCAGCACTTGTGCCGCATCGATATCCGCTTGCGCTACGGTTGCCCCGGTGAGCGCGGTGACAACGTCGGCAGCTTCGGTAGCGGTGGCCTGGGCCTGCAAAATGGCCGCCGAAAGTAGCGCTGAGTCGACTGGATCGATTGCCTGATTCAGAGCGATAACTGTTACAAAGAGACTAACCCCGCTTTGTGCATCGGTTGCCGGTGACACGGCCTCGCCCGCTTCCGTCACAGCGTTATCGTAAGCCGTCAGAGTTCCCTGCGCGGCGGTGAGATTACCCGCGGCAGTCGTCTGCGCGTTGAGTTTTTCGGTGAGGGTCGTCTGCGCCGCAGCCTGTGCGTCAAGCAATCCCTGGATCGGCGCGAGTGCGGCCTGATAAGCTTCGTAGGCCGCCGGAATATCGATCAGTCCTTGATTGAATTCGGCTCCTTCAATGCCAGCTGCCAGCAGTGCCGCAGCGACGGCCGCCGGATTTTTCGTCGACTGGTCCACTGTCAGGTTGGAGATGATGCGCGGATCGGCGTCGGCAACGTTGCCGGGCTGGCCGTAGTCGTTGTTCGTGATCGGTGGAGCCGGCCCGAACGGACCGTCGGGATCGAACGTATCGCCGTCGGCATCGTTCAACGGGGTGCCGTCGACGAGTTTCGGGAATGGATCGTCCGCCGCGCCGAAGCTCTGCTGACCTGCGAGGAGGTTGTTGTTGACGCCGCTGACGGTGCGGATACCGAACGGCAACGTCGGGTCGAGCGCGAGAGCCTGATTGAAGATGTTATTCTCGCCCTCCGACATCAGGATCTGGTCGAGGATGAAATCCAAATCGCCACGATTGAAGGTAACCATCGTTCGTCTCCGCTGCCCGGGGCCGGTGCACTGCCGGCGAGAAGAAATTAGCGGGGAGGGCCTTCAGTCCAGAAACCGTCATCCACAGTCGATGGAGCAGCTACGGAACCTAAAATGCTGATCGGCATTTCCCCATGTTGCGACAATTGTTCGCCCGGGAATAACTTTTCCGTAACATCTGTTCGTCCACATTCTGACGGGACTGAGGGACAATGCTACATCAGACCATGGTCCGATGCCGGCCCGGCAACTGGTAGGGCTTCGCGGATCAATTGGTCCAGTATGGTGAGCTTTTGGATGGCGGATTGGCGGCGGTAATCCGAACTGCTTCGTCTGCGACGGGGCGATCGCCATTAACGACGAAAGCAACATCCGACCTGACGGTATCGCCGAAGGCGATTCCCGGATCGGATGAAGTTGCTCTAGCGCAGCTGTCTCAGTCGCTGCCGACAGGGCTGCGCCGTTCCATCACACTTTTGGCGGCTTCTTTCCGCTTGTTCTCTGACGGTGCCGGTCGCTCTTCCAGGCTCTCGAAGAAGCCGACCGGGAAAGCCGGATCGCTAAAGTCAATCCCAATATCCAACGCGGTAGAGCCCGCGCAGCCGGCAACCGTTTCGGATGTCGTGGACTGCGCATCTTCAACCGTTGGGCTAGCGGCCTGTTCGGACACTTCGCCGGGCTCGATTACTGAGGATGAGCCGACTTTGAGGTTGCTTTCGATAGGCTTCTCAGTCGTCGAGCCGACCGGCTTTACGGCAGCGGGCTGCGGGGCTTTCAGCGCCACGAAGGGCGTCACATGTTCCATAGCGTCAAGGAGGCTTTTGGGTTGCGCCGGCGTGGACGCCGCCGCCACCTCGACACGAGTAGCTTCTTCAGCCGCTGCCTTCTCTGGCTCGACCTCGGTGATTGCCTCCGTCTCGCCACTGCTTCGATCGGCCGGCATGGTGTCAGAGACCGCCACTTCCGGCGTTGCTACCGGCTCGGGGCCTTTGGGCCGTTCCGCAGCGGGCGAAATGGATCTTCCGGCAGCGAGGCCAACCAGGACAACGAATACGTCGCGATGCAGCAGATAATTCCTACGACCGGACTGTTCGTCGGCGAAGCGGACATAGCCTAGAACCGCGGCTGCGTTGAGAACCCTGCGCACAAGGGCAGCATCGCGCTTGTCGGTGACCTCGGATAGCGCGACACGCGTGGCGAAGTGTTCGCTGCGCTGTGTCGGCTCGAAGTATTTCAGGACTGCCGTTGCACCGGCACGCACATCGTCAGCCAACACGCTGTTCATCAATTGCGTTAGAGCGGCTTCACCCTCGAATTGGGCCGGCCCGCCCTTCGACAAGCGAGCGTGGCGGGAGATGTAGGTAACGACTTCACCGCGTACGAAGTACCTGTCCTTGTCGTCCGTCGGACGCGATACAGCCCCTATTGCTGCTGCGGCTCCCAGCAGCTTTGCAACCGTAGCCCGCGCCGCCGGTGGAAGTTCCGTCATGTCGATTTCGTGCGTGAAGCCTTGCTCCACCGCGTCGGCAGAGGTGAGCGCCAGTGGCCGCATGACTTCGAGCGCTGAGGCCGCCGACTCCGGTTTGTTGGGTTGTAGTGCGCTATCTATAATGTTTTGCAGTTCTCGCTGCGGCCGGCCATCGGTCCCGGGAATATCCGACAGTGGCGACCGTGCAGCCTGCGCGTAGAAAACCCCAGAGGCAAACACGAGGCCGTCGATCGCAAGTGCGATTGCAAGAGCCAGAAAGGCAAGCCGGTTTCCGTCGCCGAAGGCACTGATGGTGACCACGAAACGATGTGCCATGTCATCGCGGTTCAATTCAATCGCGCCGACCCTTTCGTTGAATGAGGCGATGTCCCTGCCCGGCAAGCCGGAGAGTTGGATGCACCTGCGGGTGAACGTCACAAGCTCCTGCGTTCTGGCTTCCTCTGGAAGGCTGCCCCTGCTCGAACAGTTGGCTTCGAAGGCGGCCAGTCCCATGGACAGCTGCGAAAGTTCGATCGCTGCCGCCCGCAAATCATCCGTCCTGCATGCCTTCTCCCACTGCCTTGTACCGACGGGGAAAACGCTATCGAGCTTCTTGGCGAGGACCATACAAGCCGTTTCAACCTTGTCGAGGGCCTCTGGAGACGGCGCCTGCGAAACCTCGCCGCGTGCCTTTTCAAGCTGGCGAAGCTGCTCCGCCACAAGCTTGGCGGCTGCAGATCCATCAAGGGCATCTGGCTGCTTGCTGGCACGTTCAAGCATCTTGCGGGCGGTCTCGACTTTGACCGTCTGTCGGGCGATCTGTTCGACACCTTCGGTAACCTCGGCCTCTGCCTGGTCAAGTCTCGATTGCCTTTCCCCTGTCTGCTGCTTCAGTTGCGTGAGCCGCTGCCCGGCCAGCACACGCTCGAATTCCAGCTTCTCGAATTCCCGTACAAGGCCCCGATAGATCGGCCCCTCGCCAGCTCTGGCGCTGACTCCCAGTCCCTGCAGCTCTTGTTCGGCCTCAATCTTCTTGGCGGCGATCTGCTGATCCAGGCTGGCGAGTTTCTCACCGATTTCCCGACGCGATGCCGCCAGCTTCTCGAACGCGGTTCGCGTCCGTTCAGCTTCCCGGCGCAAGCCTTCACCGCGCAACGTGGCGCTTTGCAAACGCGCCTCTTCGCTGGCCACGTCGACCTTCAGAGCGCCAATGTCGCTTTGCGCCTGACGAAGCCTATCGCCGGCGCGCGATTCCAGCGCTTCCGGGATGCGTGCCGATTGCGCGGACAGGCCGTCGAGATGCTTCACATAGTTGCCCCACTTGGCACCCGCCGAGAATTCATTCAGCTTTTCGGAACGTCGATTTTGCGCTGCCGCCCCGACATCGTTCACAAGTTCCGCAATCTGCCCGCGGGTACGGATATCGGATGCCCTGGCGCGTTCGTCTTGCGGAAAGATCGTCGAGAACAAGGAGTCGAATGAAAAGAACACGGACGCCGCCATGCAGGCGAACAGCATAACCCACAACATTGCATTCTGAGCGGCGACGCGAATGAGGCCAATGGCGCGGTGGAAGAGACGGCCGCCGCTTGTCAATAAGAGCGCGACGGTCAAAGCGACGGCAAGAGTGCCCAACGAAGCATTCAGCAGCGTACTCGGTGCATAGCCGGTCAACCCTTCGACAACACGCAGTTCGAACCAGCCGTCGGCCAGAAGAAAGATGACGGCGAAGCCCGCCGCAAGACCAATCGAAGAGATTACCGACCAGAGCAAACCCTGCTCGGCAGTTTCACCCGTACCGCGCCTGTCGAGGGCAACGCGAGGTCGATTGGCGAAGCTTTCTCCAATCAGAAAACTGACCACCAGGAGAACAGCCTGGATTCCGAACGTGATCAGCAGAGCAAGGACAGGTTCGCGGGTGAAATTCTTCATCCCATCCCAGGTCGTCCAGCCCGAAGCAATAGAAAGGGCAATGCCGGTTGCCATCAAGAGGCCCAGCTGCCAGTTGTACGACTGCGGCGGCGGTTTGTACTTGAAGGCGGCAACTGCGATCACCGCAACCAGGATGATGCCGGCCGCGAAAAGGATCGCTATCTGGGGCGAAAACCCTTGTATCATCGCCTCTTGTATGTCCGATAACGGGCTCTGCATCATCTCTGCGGCTTCGCCTCGCGACGCTGGTTCACTTCATGAAGCATTATTCCGGCAAACGCTCGATGATGCCATAGGTCAGTTTCTCAACGGTTACATTGCAAATTTCGGACCGCCACGTCTTCGATCCTGACTAACGCGGCTGGATGAAATCCTTTGGCGGTGTGTCAGACTGAACAGCATTCCACCAGCCGTGCTGTTGTTTCTGGTCGAACACCAGCATGGTTAATACAGGCACTCCAACTGCATCTTTTCGGCTAGGATTCGGTGCGTTCGAGTACCTGTTAACCGTCGTCCAAGAACAGACGCGAACGGACTGCTTTCTGGTTTTCTGGATCGAGCGCAGGACCGACACGCTGAAAAGCGTCGTGAACAGCACGCCAACACAGAGTTCCTGGCGCCCTGGCGATGCATTGGATGGGGAAGGTGGGAACGGTGCAGGCTCCAATTTCATCGAGGGCGGCGCCGGTCGCGATACGCTCGACTACACCAATGTCAAGTACGGCATCACCGTCGAGATGGCGGGTGTCGGTTCCAGGGCCTTATTGCAGACGGGCACGGTTGCCAGCGTCGTCACGCTCACTTCGGCTTCCGCAATTTCGAGAACTACCGCCGCCGCGTCCGGGCGCTGTGCGCATGATCGGCCTGCACAATGGAAACCCGACCGAAACCCTGATAACGAAATGTCTCAAGACGACCGAAAAATAGACCCTGCCCCCGCATTCAGCGAAGAGTCCGTCAACGGCGACGGCCGCGCCGACTTCACCACGCAGATGTTGGCGGTTCGCGGTCCAGTCAGAGTTACAATCCAATAGGCGATGCGCTTGTCGAGCTTCTGCTTCACCACAGCCACCGCAAGCATCAGCGAGGAAGTTCGAACCTGCGCGAGAATTAAGTTTCGCGAATAATATCAATAAGTTATGGCGGAGGGAGAGGGATTCGAGATGAAAATTTAAAGAGCGAAGCAAAAAGCAAATGTCACTTGCAAACGACTAAGCTGATACGGAACCTATTCGACTGCAATTTTTCCCCCGGGACACGTGCGGTGAGAGTACGATGGGTTCTTGAGGAATTGGGGTTCCCTATCAACTGAGCTTCGTCAGCCCGCGGCGGGGCGCACAATAATTTCAAAGTAAAGCTTTGAGGATGAGGCATTCTTGACGGCGGTCGTGCGATGATGCCCCATTTTCAGTGTGCAACGACAATTATGATGCTCGGTCGGCGACAATTAGGATGAGCGGTTGTCGTCGTTTTCAGGCGCTGGCTTTGGTGCGGGTTTTGGTGGGTGGAGATTGATCGGATTGGCGTTTGCGAG
>JAHJQI010000242.1 GCA_018819265.1 Alphaproteobacteria bacterium | reverse complement strand
ATATATAGCCAGAAAATTAGCATCTCTTGTAATATCTTTCATAACAAGAGACATCGAAACGCCAGCAATTCTACCCCTTACATCTAAATCTGTAACAAATGAATCTATTTGTTCAACTGTCAATCCAAGTGATCTATTTAAAACATCAATTGTTTTTGCTATCTCTTCAGTACCTATACTGTAAGCTCTTGACCATTTTGCTGCATTTTCAATCAATTTTTGATTAATAATACCTAATGATCCAAATTCTTCTAATAAAGCTTTTGTAGTTTCGGAAACATCTTCTAACGTTATTCCAAATTTTCCAATATTAGCATATGCAGCAAACATATCATCTCTTATAGCAAGAACATCTTCTCTCAAGAATCCCGTATTTTTAACTAGATCAACTATTGTTCTTTCTGCTAAAGTAAAAGCTTTTATTAATCCAATAATTGCAGTAATAGCTCCAGCAATTCCAATCAATTTAGTCATTGATAAACCACCAGGAAGACCACCTTTTCCTTTAGTCATAAAAGTTTTCATAAATATAGAATCAAGTCTTCCAGCTAGTTTAGGAATTATTTTTGCTTTAAATCCAATAGATATTTCATCACCTATAATAGGAATAAAAGAAGTTATTCTATCAACAGCATTTTCAAGAGAAGTTGTTGCTTTATCTGACATCTGTTGGATTTTCTTTTGAGAATCTAGTAGATTAGAATAAACGTCTCTACCTTCTTTATCTAATTGTATAGTATTTGTTAGTTCTCTACTCAATAATTCAAATTCTTTTGATAACTCTAATTCTTCTATATCTTTAAGTTCAGTTGAAATGCCAGAAAAACTCCCAACAATTTCTTTGATATTATTTATAGCTAAATCTAGATCTTTTCCTTGCAATTCTAAAGTTTCTTCTATTTCATCATTGAATTTTTCAAATTCTAATGTAGTTAATTTTCCTTGTTCATATAAATTAGATAATTTTGCCCTGAAAGGTGATAAAGCTGAAAATATGTCTGTACCTTCTTTTATTTGTTCTTGTAATTTTTCTAATCCCTCTTCTGTTAATCTTCCTTGATTTGCTAAACTTTCAAAACTTCCTTCATTCAATTTTACAAAAGTTCCCATTTGAGTTAAGAAACCATCAATAGCTTTTTGTTGAGTTTTAAATACTCGTCCAGTATGTTTGTCAAAACTCTTTAAAAAATTAAGTGCTTCTTTAGAAAAATCACTACCCAAATCTGCCAAATAAATTCTCTTAAAATTGTTTTCTTATTTTATTAGATTTTTCTGAAACATATTCACCCCATGTCATATCAAGATCTGGATGTTTCTTTTTTGACCAGTCATCAAGATCTTTTAGTGTCTTTTGCAATTCATTTGCTATTTTAGAATCTCCTTGTTCTATATCTTTAATATCTGCTTTTCCTGTAATAAGTGCTTTCAATACTTTCCAAACACTTTCAGATATAATGTATCTACTTCCAATTTTTTCTATACTCTTCATAATACATCTCCACAATATTTGTTTTATTCTAATCTAATATAAATATTTAGTCAAGAAAAAAAGTACTCTGAAAAATTGTCAAAGTACTTATTTTTTAATTCTCTTATTAAATGGTTGTGATTGTTGAGATTGTGTTGTATTTGGTTTTTTATTTTCTTCTTTTATTCTTTCTAAACTTTTCTTCAACCACCATTTTCTTAAAAATGTTGGCATCTGTTGAACTTCAAACAAACTAACTTTCCCAAACCAAACACAATAAAACATTTCTTCATAAATTTTATCTCTATTTTCAGGTTTCAGGCCAAAAAAATTCCGTAGTAATCGGAATATTCACCTCCCTCTTGCTTCCGCAAATTGAACATTCAAACTCTTGTTTAAAAATTATATCTGGTTCATTATCATTTATGAATTTATAGAGTTCTCTTCTTTCTATGGTCAACATAGCATCACAATATTTATTAATAAATCTCTTATCTTCATTCCCATTAATAGAAAGTATCTGATTTTTAGACCTGAAAGATATTCTGTGATCTATCTCAGATTTTGTATTCTTTTTAACTTTATCCAACATATCAGATATTTCTTTTTCT
>JAHJQI010000246.1 GCA_018819265.1 Alphaproteobacteria bacterium | reverse complement strand
GCCCTGCCGTGCCGCCCTGGTAGCCGCCTCATAATGGCCCTCGATAGCCTTGACGTTAGCTTTCTGCTCCGTCGTTAACGCCAGCGCAGGCTTGCCTGGGGTCTCCCCGTAGACCACCCGGTTGGGCTCCGTCCCCGCCGGAATGCGGAAACTGTAAAAGTGCTGATCCATCTCTTTCTGGAGGGCCGCCGCGTTCGCCCGTGTCAAGCCGTGGAACCGCCGCATGAACTCCCCTCTATCGCCGTACTTGGAGGGGGCTACCTTGCGGAGCTCATCATGGATCTCGCTCATGTCATTCTTAACAGGAGTTCCTGTAAAGTTGACGAAATACTTATCCTTTTCCTCAGCATGGTGAGAGATGCTATCCACGATCCGAGCAAAGAGGCTGTCCTGCTTGCCCTCGCGGTTGAGGGAATGATGCCCCTCGTCCATAAAGAACCCGTCCAGGAGGTCCTCCGCGCCCGCCTCCTTGAAAGCCGCCCGGAGATGCCCGCTGAGCTCCTTGGGCTCTGTGCCCATGCATTGCTCCGCCGCCTGCTGGGGAGAGATGCGCCAGTGATTGGCCAACATCTTGACCGCATCGTCCCGGAACCCCTGATGAGTAACGACCATCATATGGGTCCCGGAATCGCGATAGGCCTTGAATCGCCCCGTGGCATCGCCCTTGACATCAGCATGGACCTTGTACTTACCGGGCTCCAAATACGTCGCCGCCTCCTGACCAAACTGGCCCTTGACGACAGAGGGGACCGCAAAGATGGCCCGCTTGATCTCCCCCTTGGCATGGCCGCTCGTAAAGATGCCGAAAGCCATATTCGTCTTGCCAGAGCCCACGTCCGCATGAATACCGCAGCGCTTGCGCAACACCCCAAACTTGATGCCCCTTTGCTGGAGGTGATAGGGCGTGCCCCCAGGGGCGAGGTCCTCGGGGGTCGAGTGCATCCGGAACGGGAACACGTCCAGGGGCTTGCCGGGAGAATAGGCGTGCCCCATCTGCTGGAGCATCCCCGCGATCTGCCCCTCCGCCTGGCGCCCCAGAGTGAGCCGCTCCGTGGGGAGGATCTCTTTCTGGGCTTTAGCCTCCGCCTCGGCATCCATGGTCCCGCCGAAAGGGTCCGCCGTCTGATCTTTCTCCGCTCGCGCCGCAGCCTGTTTCTTGATGCGTCTGGCTATAATCTCGTCCTCGATGAATTTGCCAAACTCATCCCTGGCATGGAGGCCAGCATCGATCTTTGACTCCTGCGCCCGGAGCTCCTTGTGGGCATCGGGGTCCAAGGCCACCAGATGACGATCCGAGGCGTGGATCTTGTCGCGAGAGGACATGAGAGCCGCTTGATGCTGGTCCTGATAGTGCCCTTTGAACGCCGTCAAGAGTTCATGTTTCATGCGATCCTGCACGGCTTTCCTGGCTCTATCCGTCCCCCGCATCATCGCCACATATTCAGGCCATGTAATGTTCTGCTTGCCAAAGTGCTTCTCCCTGAGCATCTCCGCCATCTGGGAGCGCTTGCCCACCCATGCTTTGTATTCCTGAGAGATCTGGGGGGCCGCGTTAGGATCAGGAGGTTCGTCAAACATCGAGAATAGCGAGGCCTCGGGCTTGGCGTACATCTCCGGGGCCTTGTTCTTGTCCAACCAGGCCTGCATCTCCTTATCGTGGGCCTCTCGCGCTCCGACCTTGGCCTTGCCCCCTATGCGCTCCTCAAAGAACGTCCTGATCGCCTTGGCGCCCTCTGCATCCACCTCTCCAGGCTTGGCGAAAGCGTGCTTGCCCTCGGGGAACCCCGCCAGGGCCCTGTGGAGGGCCTCCCGTGTCTTGTCGCCCTCCTGGAGGCGTTGCCCGTGGATGCCCGCCACCTCCTGGCCTAGATGCTCCTTGACCCACTCATTGGCCATAGGCTCCATCTCGGCCTTGTAGCTTTCAGCATGGCGAGTTGTGCTTTTAGGTTTGCCAGGATTGGGATTGTCTTTCTCCCATGCTTTCATGTCATCATTGGTAAGCTTGCCCTGGAAAATTTGACTCTGTATCTGGCCCCGCTGTTTATCCCATTCTGCATATACGGCCAACTTACTATGAGCATCGGGGTCTTCATACTCCATTACAGGCAACAACTTATCGCGGGCCG
>JAHJQI010000017.1 GCA_018819265.1 Alphaproteobacteria bacterium | reverse complement strand
GAACAAGCATCAGGAGATTGAACTATGCAGGGTGTTAAGGGGCTGATCGTTCTTTCGGCTGTCGTCGCCGCGGTAGCTCTCGGCGCATGTCGTCGTGAGGTTCCGCATACGCCAATGAAACTTGGTGCCGACGTTTCGGCCACCGAAGTTGCTCGCTGATAATCGGCCATAGGCCACGGACACTTAACTAGGAGAATACGATCATGAAGGGCGCACTCGTTATCGCTGCCGTTATTGCTGCTGTCGCTCTCGGCGCTTGCCGCCGCGAAGTACCGCACACCCCGATGAAGCTCGGCGCTGACGTGCCGGCTACGGTCGAAGTCGCACGCTAATCCGCGGACGGCTTTCCTCGTCTTTCGAGGCGAGGGGGACGAACAAAGGCTGGGTCTACCTACGCGGACGCGGGGTGGCCCAGCCTTTTTCTTGTGGGGTATTGGCAAGATGCTTGTGACAAAGCATCGCCTGGGCCTTCCAACCCAACCGGATATCCGTCACAATTTCGGCTGATCCAGTCGATAGACCGCAAATATCCAAGCAACAGAATCACCGGCGTTGTCGGCGGTTAATCTGTCGGGCATGCGAGAGTTCAATCTCGAAGCGAGAAAGAAGAGCCATGGTTAGCCTCATCCGCCAGACCAACCGGCGCCGGAACACCTGGGCCCGCCTTGCGGTGGCTGCGCTCGCAGGCCTGCTGGTTGCAGCGTGCGCCGGGAATGGCGAAAACGATCCGACGGCGCAGTTGGCACCCGGCGCCGGCGCGCCCGTCGTTCCCGGGACGCAACGCGATTTCAGCGTCAACGTGGGCGATATCGTCTACTTCACGACCGATAGCTCCGATCTGACGCCGGAAGCGCGCCAGACGCTGCAGAAGCAGGCGCAGTGGCTCGGCCAGTACCCGCAGTTCACGATCACAGTCGAAGGCCATGCCGACGAGCGGGGAACGCGGGAATACAATATTGCGCTGGGTGCGCGGCGTGCTACGGCTGTTCGCAGTTTCCTCGGCCGCGCCGGGATCAACGCCTCGCGTATCCGCACCATTTCATATGGCAAGGAGCGCCCGGTTGCCGTTTGCGACGATATCTCGTGCTGGTCGCAGAATCGCCGCGCTCAGACGGTGCTCAACAGCCGCGTGGCCGGTTGAGGCGGGCTGTGAGCCGAGCGTAACTCGGCTTGCTGCGGCCGTGAGATCAGGTGGCGTGCGTGCGTGCGGGCGCGACCCAACGTTGGTATCCGGATTGCCGTGTAACAGTCTCCAGTCGTCCAGAATTGCCGGTCTCGTTCGGGTCTCGGCACTCGTCCTTGTTGCGTTCGCGATGATGGCCGGTACGGCTCCCGGTCTGCGCGGACAAACGGCCACAGCCGAGGAGCGGCTGCCGGAAAGCGTCCAGGTGGGTCCGCCGGCACCGGAAACTTCCGCAAACGCTCCGACCGTGCCGGCGGGGGCGGGTTTGGCCTTCTCCGATGCTTCCCTGGAAATGCTGCAGAAATCCGATGCGGCGGCGTCGCAGCGCTTGCGATTCGACGCCGGTGACCGGGTGTTCTTTTCGGCTGGCAGCGCGGAGCTGGGTTCGCGGGCTAGCGTTGTCCTGTCGAGACAGGCGCGCTGGCTGAGTGCGTGGAATGCGAGCGTCATCATTGCCGGGCATGCGGACGAGGGCGGCTCTGCGGAAAATGACGAGCGCGTCGCCTTGCAGAGAGCGGAGACTGTTCGCGACCGGCTCCGGGAAGAGGGGATTACGCCCGATCGGCTGCGGGTGCTGGGACTAGGCCGGCGTGACCCAATTGCAACCTGTCCGGAGCAAGAGTGCGCGGTACAGAACCGCAGGGCGGTCATTCACGTCATGAGCGTCAAGACTGACGGGGCTCAGCCGTAAACGGATACCAGCGAAATCCGGTGCAGCCCAGTGCGCGCGCGTCATTGGCGTTTCAGCCGGACGGGGCGCTTTGAGCGGGCTGCGGGGAAATCGTGATTGCGGCTGCTTCCGCGCTGGCGTGGACAGGGCGTTGGAATCCCGGGTATCACTCGGCAGCGGACGCCAAACAACAGGACATGCGCATCATGACGATCAAAGCGCCGACGGTTTCGGCACTCTCCTGGACGATCGCCGGTCTGGCTTTCGCCGCTGCCGCGCTGGCGCCGTTTGCAGCGCCGGCACAGGATGCGGCCGCGCTCGCCAAGCGGGTGCAGCAACTCGAAGAGCAACTTGTCGACATGCAGGTGGTCGTCGGCACGCTCGAATCGACCAATTCGGCGGGCAGTGCGACGCCCGTTGGCATCGGGCCAGCCTACGCGCCTCCAGCAGGGGGCGGTTACGGTGGCAGCTATGGCGGCGCATCCGACGCAGCGCGCCTCGACGGGATCGAAACACAGATCCAGGCGCTGACCGCGCAGATGGAGCAGTTGTCGCGCGATGTGCGTGCGCTTTCGTCCGGCCAGCGGGGCGGGTTGGCGTCCCCGCCGGGGCGCAACTACGCGAACGCCGCGCCGGCGCCGGTCACCTCGCAGCAGCTGAGCGACGAGCCGGGCGGATATGGTGGAAGTTTCGGTACGACGACGGTGACGCCGGGACGTGACGACGGCATCGGGGGGCTGCTTTCGGGGGATGGCTTTGCTGCCGGAAACGGCGGCGGCGCCGGGGCCAAACAGATGTACGAGACGGCTTACGGATACATGCTGCAGCAGGACTACGGCGCAGCGGAGATCGCATTTCAGGATTTCCTGAAGCGGTATCCGAACGATCCGCTTTCGGGCAACGCGCAGTACTGGCTGGGTGAAACGTATTACCTGCGCGGCGAGTACAAGACGGCGGCATCCGCATTCCTCGAAGGCTACGAGAAACACCGCCAGAATGCCAAGGCGCCCAACAGCCTATTGAAACTCGCCATGTCGCTCGATCGGCTGGGGCAGCGGGATGCGGCCTGCTCGTCTTATTCGGAGCTCAACGCGCAATATCCCAACGCGCCCGACGACATTCGCCGGCAGGCAAATGCTGAACGGCGCCGGTCGGGGTGCTGAGCGGGAAGGCGGGCCTACTTGAATTGCGCGGCGTGTCTATTGTTGCTTGCTTGGGTCGCCGCCTGCGTTCGGCGGTTGTAAAAGTGTCCCTCTCGAATGAGTGAGATCTTGCATTCTCCACCAGACGATTGCTCCGCGCCGATTTCGGCGGAGGAGCGGGACGTAATCTTCAGTCCGCTGCGGTTACGCCCGCTGCTGCTCTGTGTCTCGGGTGGGGCCGACAGCATGGCCTTGATGCACCTTGTCGCGGAATGGGCGGCGGCGGGGCATCACAAGGTGTCGGAGCCAAAGCCTGCGCGCCGCCTGAGACCGCGCAACGACCGCCGGCCGCCGTATCCGCCGGAGCCCGTAAGGATGCGTGATCCGGACGACCGCGCCGGCCTTCGCAGCGTCGAGCGACTGGACCGCGTGGTGGTCGTGAGCATCGATCACGGCTTACGGCCCGAGGCGGCCGAAGAGGCACTCTTCGTTGCGAAAGAGGCCAGCCGGTTGGGATTTGCGCATCAGACGCTGCGGGCCGACGAGACGGCGCCTACCAGCGGCGTGCAGGAGTGGGCGCGGGGGCTGCGGCAGCGTCTGCTGATGGAACTGCTCGATGCCGAGCGCTGGCAGCTGCATGAGCGGAACATCGATTGGTTCAGCTACTGGAACCGCCTTCTGGTGATGGCGCATCACCTGGACGATCAGGCCGAGACCCTGGTGATGCGTTTGGCACGCGGCAGCGGCGTCGACGGTCTTGCGGGGGTGCGGCGGGAACAAACACTGAGCATTCCTCCTCATGATCAGCGGCGATATGGAATCTCGGCCCGCGTCGTGCGTCCCTTCCTTGGCGTCCCCAAGGCGCGGTTGCTGGCAACTCTGCGGTTACGTAAATGTGACTACAGGGATGATCCGAGTAATGCCGACCAGCGCTTCGAACGGGTGCGAATGCGCCAGATCCTGCCGCTTTTGCACAAGGCCGGCATCAGCAGTCCGGCAATTGCTCTCAGTGCCCGCCGGATCGCTGACGCGCAGGAGACGCTCAGCCGCCTTTGCGACCAATGGGAAATGGGCAAGGTGGATTGGGGCATCGGGCTGTTTGCGAGCGTGAAGCTGCCGCTCCTTGCCGCCGATGGCTACAGGTATGCGGGCGTGCGCCTCATGCGCCGGGTGCTGCGCGCTCATGGAGGCGCGGCGCGCGAGGCGACGCTCGCACAGGTGGAAGGGCTCTATCAACGTGTCATCTTGAAAGGCGGCCGGTCCATGGCGGAGACGGTCGGACTGACGCTCGGGGGCTGCAAGGTGGAGTTTCTTGAAGCCGGGGGCGAACCGGTGATGCGCGTTTTCCGCGAGATGGGACGCGAAGGCTTGCCCAGGCTGGAGGTTGCGCCAGGCGAAAGTGTTTTCTGGGATGGCAGTCGCTTTCGAATTTCTTGCGAGGGAAAAGCACCTGGCCGCGTCGTTGCCGCCGCGGTCGGCGAAGACGGCTGGGCGGGCCTGAAACGCGATATCGCCGGATTGGAAGATCATACAGGTGCTCTGCCGGCGGCTGCGATGGCCACTCTTCCGGCTATCTGGCAGGAGGGCCGGATCGTTTCCGTCCCGTTCTTCGACACGTTCTTCCAGGACAATGCGGCGATGATCGAGGCGATCGGCACTGGCATCGGGCAGGAGATCGAACGGCCCCTTTATCATGCGGCGTTCACCGGGTTGAGTGAAGCCGCAGAGCGGACTTGAAACATCAAGGAGCAATCCGCCGCCGCTAATTAAACGTTAATTCACAGTTACATATGAGAAACCTTGGGCGTGGTAGGGTGGTCGGCCAGGGGCAACTGTCGCCGCCGCTTGGCAAAGGCTCACTCGATACCTATCTTAACGCAACGTAGTCGATCGCCGCCGAAACCCCAATTTTGCGGACAGTCCGCCCGCATCTCCCGGGCTTAGAGGGACCGAAATGAATTCAAACTTCCAGAAACTTGCCGTCTGGGTCGCGATCCTGGTCTTGCTGGCCGCGCTGTTCAATCTGTTCAACAACAACACCGCGCAGAGCCGCAAGGGCGATGAGATCACCTATTCGGAGTTCCTGAGCGCCGTCGAGGCCGGGAACGTTACCGACGCAACCCTCTCGGGGCACCGTATCACCGGGACCCTGAAGGAAGGCGGGTCGTTCCAGACGTATTCGCCCGACGACCCCGGTCTCGTCGACCGGCTGGAGAAGAAAAACGTCAAGTTCAAGGTGGCGCCGCGCGACGAGGACGTTCCCTCGATACTGAACGTGCTTTTGAACTGGTTCCCCATGCTGCTGCTCATTGCGGTGTGGATTTTCTTCATGCGCCAGATGCAGTCGGGGTCGGGCCGCGCCATGGGCTTTGGCAAGTCGCGCGCCAAGCTTCTGACCGAGCGGCACGGGCGGGTGACGTTCGAAGACGTCGCCGGTGTCGACGAAGCCAAATCCGACCTTCAGGAGATCGTCGAGTTCCTGCGCGATCCGCAGAAGTTCCAGCGGCTCGGCGGGCGAATTCCACGCGGCTGTCTCTTGGTCGGTCCTCCGGGTACCGGTAAGACGCTGATCGCGCGCGCGGTCGCGGGCGAAGCCAACGTGCCGTTCTTCACGATCTCGGGTTCTGACTTCGTCGAGATGTTCGTCGGCGTCGGCGCCAGCCGTGTGCGCGACATGTTCGAACAGGCCAAGAAGAACGCGCCTTGCATCATCTTCATCGACGAAATCGACGCCGTTGGCCGTCACCGCGGCGCCGGCCTCGGCGGCGGCAATGACGAGCGCGAGCAGACGCTGAACCAGTTGCTCGTCGAGATGGACGGCTTCGAAGCCAACGAAGGCATCATCATCATCGCGGCGACCAACCGTCCTGACGTACTCGACCCGGCGTTGTTGCGTCCCGGCCGTTTCGATCGTCAGATCGTGGTGCCTAACCCCGATGTGACCGGCCGCGAAAAGATCCTGCGCGTGCACATGCGCAAGGTGCCGATGGCGCCAGATATCGATCCGCGCGTCATCGCGCGCGGCACGCCCGGGTTCTCGGGGGCAGATCTTGCCAACCTCGTCAACGAGGCTGCGCTGCTGGCGGCGCGCCGGAACAAGCGGCTCGTGACACAGGCGGAATTCGAAGACGCAAAAGACAAGGTCATGATGGGTGCCGAGCGGCGCTCCATGGCGATGACGGAAGAAGAAAAGCTGGCGACCGCCTATCACGAAGCGGGCCATGCCATCGTCAACATTCTGGTGCCGGGCAACGACCCGCTGCACAAGGTGACGATCATCCCGCGCGGTCGGGCGCTGGGCGTGACGATGAGTTTGCCGGAGCGCGACAAGCTCAGCTACTCGATGGAGTGGTGCACGGGCAAGATCGCCATGGCGTTCGGCGGACGTGTCGCCGAGCAGTTGATCTACGGCAAGGAGCACCTCAACACCGGGGCTTCGAGCGACATCACGCAGGCAACCAGCATCGCCCGCAAGATGGTGACGGAGTGGGGCATGAGCGAAAAGCTCGGGCCGCTGCTCTATTCTGCCAACCAGCAGGAAGTCTTTCTCGGGCACTCGGTTTCCCAGCAGCAGAACATGAGCGAGGAAACCGCGCGGCTGATCGACGAAGAGGTGCGCCGCATCGTCAAGACCGGTTATGACAAGGCCTGGGAGGTTCTAAGTTCGCATCGCAACGAACTCGAATCGATCACGCAGGCGTTGATGGAGTACGAGACGGTCTCGGGCGCCGAGGTGGAAGGCCTGATGCGCGGCGAGAAGATCAACCGTCCAGACGACAACGACAAGTCGAACGGTCCTGTCGGGTCGGCCGTGCCGGTTGCAGGGCGGCAGACGAAACCACGCGACGAGCCTGACCCTGATGTCGGGGGCATGGAGCCGCAGCCGGGCTAAGTCGCGCGTGTGCAGTGCTCAGTTCGCCTTCGGCAAGGTATCGCGCATGATTTTGCTGAACTTGCTCTAAACAGCTAATTTGGCGACGGCCGTGGTTTGATCCCGCGGCCGTTTTGCTTTGACGGCCTGGATCGGGAGGTCCTATGCAACGTTCCGTTTACCTGAGGCCGGTCGGCTTCATCGCGCACAAGAGTGGTAGTGTCGAAGGTGTGGACGACGTATGGGGCGGAATCCCGCTGGCTGGCGGACCGCTGGCCTTCATGGGCCTCGAAATTGCCGAGCGGCACGGCACGGGGGTCAAGCGGCGCATCTGTTCGCTGAGCGAGTTCTTCGAACGCGACTGGGGCCGGCAGACGCTTGCCGCAGCCGACATCTTCGAAGCCCTGCGCCAGCCGCGCGCGCGCATCTGCGGCCTGCCGATGGACCGGCCGCAGATCATGGGCATCGTCAACGTGACGCCCGACAGCTTTTCGGACGGCGGGTCGTTCGATGGCGTGCAGGCGGCTGTCGACCATGCCCTGCGACTCGAGGAAGAAGGCGCGACCATCCTCGATATCGGCGGGGAATCGACGCGCCCCGGCTCGGATACGGTGCCGATCGAGGAGGAGCTGCGCCGCGTGCTTCCGGTTCTGGAAGCATTGCGCCAGAAGACGGAGGCGCTGATCTCGGTCGATACCCGCAAAGGCCGGATGATGCAGGCGGCAGCGGACGCCGGGGCGGACATTCTCAACGACGTCTCGGCGCTGACGTACGATCCCGATGCGATCCACATCGCCGCCGGGACGGGCCTGCCGGTGATGCTGATGCACGCGCAGGGCGATCCGAAAACGATGAATGACGATCCGCGCTACAGCGACGTCGTGCTCGATGTTTTCGATTTTCTCGAACGGCGCGTCCACGCCTGCAATGCCGCCGGAATCCCGCGAGACAAGCTCGTCGTCGATCCGGGTATCGGCTTTGGCAAGCTATTGCATCACAACGTCGCCGTGCTGTCGGCGATGAGTCTTTATCATGGGCTCGGCGTGCCGGTGCTGCTGGGTGCCAGCCGCAAGAAACTGATCGGCCAATTGTGCAATGTCGAGGCTGCGAAGGAGCGAGTGCCGGGTTCGATTTCGGCGGCGCTGTCATCTGTCGCGCAGGGCGTGCAGATCGTGCGCGTGCACGACGTCGCGGAAACCAGGCAGGCGCTGTCGGTGTGGATGGCGGCGCTGATGGGTGACGAGGGGGCGGTTCGCTGACCGGCGATCCCGGCCACGGCGGAAGTAGCCGGATGCTCCGAACCCGGGCTCAGAGGTGCGTGCGTGCAGCGGCCTCAGTCCATTCAATTATCGCGGAACAATGCCCGGCTCTTCCAAGACGAGTCGCTGGTGGTGCTGGTTGCTGGAGTTGGCGGGCGATAACGCACGCGCCGGGATATCTTGGACTGCGGGACACTTCGAGGCGCTGCGGTGAGGTAGGATGTCGGCACGTCCGGCTTGCGTATCGGCAGCGCCGGCAGCACGATCGCTGCCAGGCTGGCTTCCTCCGGCAACTCTTCGGTTGCTATCGCACGGACCAAATGCCAGCCGGCAACCTGGGGTGCCTTAGTTGAATCCACGGCCGGTCGATCGAGGGAAGCTGCCAACTCCGCCTGAGGGGGGAGTGCCTTGAGTTCCCGGCTCGCCATCAACGCCACGGTTTGCCGCGTGGGCGGCAGCTGATTGAGTTCGCCAGCCGGGAGGGATGCGAATTGCCGGCCAGGCCGCAGACCGTCGTAGTCGGCAAGCATAGTGAGAATTGCGGCGCTGGTAAAATCGAGCCGGTCGGCGACGGGGCGCGAGGTGATGGGTTCGCTGACGACAGTTGAATCCGCTTTCGATTCCTGTGCCGGTCGAAGCGTTTCCAGCGGTGCCTTGGGAGCGGCGATCGCCGCCGGCCTGGAACCGACTGCGCCAACCGTTCCGCCAGCGACTTCGAGGACCGTGACGACAGGCGCTTCAACGATTCTAGCGCTGTCACTATCACTATCACTATCACTATCACTGTTGCTGTCGGGGGCGGGTGTTACTGCCGGGCGAGGACCAAATTCGCAGAGCCGCCCGCAGTCGCGCGTTTCGGCCAGCCGGGAAAACTCGTGATGGCCGGTTTTTGTAAGGGTCGTCGACGTGGCGCAGACAGCGGCAAGCACAAGCGCCAGCGCAATAAAGCTTGCGGCTGTCTTGAGGCGGCTGCGGCCACGGGGGGCTGCTAAAAGACTGTCGTTGCCCACGGCGATTGTTGTTTCCAACTGTTAGGGATCTTCGATCGCGTTTGATTCGAGACCCCGACGAATTGCAAACGCAGATTGATCTGCAACGGTAAACAAGCTCTTAACTTCGGTCGCAAAATGGAAAAACTGTTACGCGGCTTGTGCTCATAGCTGAGCCTTACGGTCGCTGACGCGCTGGTCGACCGCCGCCAGAATTGCGGAGCGTACGGCTTCGAGCGAGGTTGCGCCGCGGCGCACCTCGCGGGGAAGAACGATCTGCTGGGCCTTGGCCATGGCGCGCAGGCTTTCGATGTCGCCAATGCCATTAAGCCGTGCGGACAAGCCCTCAGCGCCCTCGCGCTTGAAGACGGGGACGAGGCCAAAAACGAAGGGGTCGAAGGCGACGTCCGGCGCGGGCACGGTTGGGTTGGCAAGCGGTGGTGCCGGGGTCTCGGCAACGCCCGATGCCGCCGGTTTCGCAAGAGGTGCTTCGCTGACGGGCGGGGCCTGCGGCGTTTGTGCAGTTGCACCGGCATGGGCACGGTTGCGCGCCAGGTCCCTGGAGAGGGGCCAGGCCTCCTTGCGGACCTGCAACGAGGTGACGGCGGCCTTTGCTGCCTCGGGCGATAAGCCGGCGTCGAAGAAATTGTCCTTGGCCTTTCCGGTCAGTTTGCGTGTCGTTGCTTTTGCGCTCGCCATTCAGTTGGTCTTTCGCAGGTTTATGCTCGTTCACTCGTGAGCGGCACCAGTCGCCGGAATCATCGCGGTCACGCCAACCCTCTTATACCGGGACATAGGCCGTCAACTCGCGGTAGAGGGCGGCCATCGGCTCGAGCGCGGTCGTGTATTTTTCTTCAAGGGTCTGGCGCTCGGGCGACCAGAAGAAGGCGTTGGCCAGATCGCCGGACATCGGCATCTGCGTCATGAGGGTCGGGTGATCGGCGGCAATGGTGTCGATGAAGACCTGGTCCTGGCCGCCGGGCCTGACGTAATTGGCCAGACAGCGGTAGCGGCGCTCATTGTGCGGCGTGGCGTGCAGCGCTTCCGGGTCCTTGCCTTCGATAATCATCGAAATCTTGTCGACGGCGAATTCGGATACCGAGTCCGGCCGGAAGGGGACGATCACCTGATCGGCGAGGCGGAGGGCGGCCTGGGTGGCGTTCGAAATGCCGGGTGCGCAATCGAGGACGATGAGGTCGGCAAGGGGAGCGGCGAACTGCAGCGCGCGGCGGAAGTGCTCGGCGCAGCGTGCCTTGGCCTGGCGGAAGGGCGTGTTGTGGCGCGAGTAGTGGGAAATCAGTTCGTCCTGCATGTCCTCGAACTGCAGTGAGCCGGGCAAGAGGTCGATCGTGGCGGGGCGGGCGTCGTCGGTTTCGATGTCGCCGACGCCTTTCAGGACATAGTCGGCGATTGGGTTCTGA
This sequence comes from Alphaproteobacteria bacterium, assembly GCA_018819265.1. Classification (GTDB taxonomy): domain Bacteria; phylum Pseudomonadota; class Alphaproteobacteria; order Rhizobiales; family Hyphomicrobiaceae; genus Filomicrobium. The sequence goes on along the minus strand of JAHJQI010000017.1, from coordinate 18,435 downwards.
CCGTACATGCGGTCTTCGATGTAGGCGGCGATGTTGCGGGAATTCTTCTGGGCTTCGATCCAGTGTGCGTTGCCGGTCAGGATCAGCGACGAATTCGACTGGGCGTCGAGATCGATCAACAACACGCGCTTGCCGCCCCAGATCGCGAAGGCGTGCGCCAGCATGACCGAGATCGTCGATTTGCCAACACCACCCTTACGATTGGCGACGGCCAGAAAGTACCCCATGACACCCTCAAATTTTTTACGCCGCGACGACATGACGATGGTGCGGTCCAGCTGATAACGCCGGAACGCCCCGCGACCAGCGCTGATGCAGAACCGCTTCGACGACGACCTGATATGCGTCGATTCCCTCGACAGGTCAGCCATGCGGTGTGTTGCATGGCACCGTTGCCGGTGAGTGGCGCTTTCGTGCAACCCGACGGCGTCGCAATATTATTGCGATTAAATGCTTCATTTTACGGCGTTCAACTCATCGAGGAACCCGTAAGATGATTTCTGAAGTAACTTTTGCTCATCTTAATTGATGTGTGCGACGCCTCCGGGCGAGTCATAGTGCGCCCGTCTCCACTGAATTGGGGGAGCGCGCGGCGACGGTCCACGGTCTCGAGGGGGGCTTCGCCAGACTTGACGGTTGCCGCGCGCACGATCCATCTAGTCGCTGATACGATCAGGCTCGATTCGCGAGCCCTACTTGCAGGCGGCACGGCGAACGGTCGGAGACGGAAATCATGGCAAGACGCTATTTCGGGACGGACGGTATCCGCGGACTTGCCAACCGGCATCCGATGACTTCGGAAGTCGCGCTGAAGGTGGGCATGGCGGCTGGCACGGTCTTCCAGACCGGAACGCATTCCCACCGGCCGCGCGTCGTCATCGGCAAGGATACGCGGCTGTCGGGCTATATGCTCGAAGCCGCGCTGATGTCAGGCTTCACGTCCGTTGGGATGGATGTGTTCCTGCTCGGTCCGATGCCGACGCCGGCGGTGGCGATGTTGACGCGGTCGCTCAGGGCCGACCTCGGCGTTATGATTTCGGCCTCCCACAACCGGTTCGACGACAACGGCATCAAGCTGTTCGATCCGGACGGCTACAAGCTTTCCGACGAAATGGAGCTGCGGATCGAGGAACTGATCGATTCGGATTCAAGCACGCTGCTCGTCAGTGCCGAGGACATCGGACGGGCGAAGCGGGTGGAGAGTGCGCAGGAGCGGTATGTCGAATACGCCAAGCGCACGCTGCCAAGAAACCTGCGCTTCGATGGGTTGCGGATCGTCGTCGATTGCGCCAACGGCGCGGGATACCGGGTGGCGCCGGAAGTCCTATGGGAGCTAGGCGCGGAGGTGATCAAGATCGGCGTCGAGCCGGACGGGCGCAACATCAACCACAAGTGCGGATCGACAGCCCCCGACGCGCTGATCGACAAGGTTCGCGAAGTCCGCGCCGACATCGGCGTGGCGCTCGACGGCGATGCGGACCGTGTGGTCATCGTCGATGAGAAAGGCCAGATCGTCGACGGCGACCAATTGATGGCCGTGATCGCCGAGAGCTGGCAGCGACGCGGCAAGCTGGCGGCTGGAGGCATTGTCGCGACGGTGATGTCGAACCTCGGTCTCGAACGGCATCTCAAGGACATGGGGCTGTCGATGGCGCGCACGCCGGTCGGCGACCGCTACGTCGTTGATTACATGCGCAAGCACGGCTACAACGTCGGCGGCGAACAGTCCGGCCATATCGTGCTGTCGGATTTCACGACGACCGGAGACGGACTTGTGTCGGCGCTGCAAGTGCTTGCCGTCGCGGTGGCGAGCGAAAGGCCGGTGTCGGAAGTCTGTTCATGTTTCGCGCCGGTGCCGCAACTCCTCAAGAACGTCCGTTATGCCAGCGGCAAGCCTCTCGAAGACAGCGGCGTCCAGAAGAGCATCGAGGCGGCGAAAGCGAGACTGGGCAATGCCGGACGCCTGGTGATCAGGCCTTCGGGCACCGAACCGGTGATTCGCGTCATGGCCGAGGGAGACGACGAAAGTCTCGTCGCGGCTGTCGTCGGCGACATTTGCGAAGCCGTGCAGGCAGCCGCCGCACGGGCGGCCTGATCGGACGGTTAGCGTGCGCCGTCTCGAGTAATTGCGTGGCGGAAGGGCCACGCGGCGGCGCACTCCCGATGCCGGCGGGCTTAATCGCTCCAGACGCGGACACCGGTTAAGTCTCCTTTAAGCCTTCCAGGCGAATACTCCCACACAGCAAAACGTTTCGCGTTGCACGTCCTGTCGGCCCGACAGCCGGCTGATCGATGAGGAGTATCATGATCAGGACCAGCAGCGCGCTCGCGTCGAGCGCTCTCCTATCGTGCTTTTGCGCCGGCACTGCCGGGGCGGCAGATCTCAAGGGCAGCACCTGCGGGGCGCGCCTGAAGGTTTCGTATGCCGCCGAGCCGACGTCTAATTTGCGGCGCTCGTTGTGTCTGCGCCTCGATGACCTCCACGCCCACGAAGTGAAATTCGGCCTGCGCCACGACCGGAGCTAGCCAGCCGGCGGGTATTCAAGTTTGCAGATGTCAGTCTCGGTGACACCGGTTTTTTCGCGTTCCGGTCCAGCCTCGCGGAAAAGAAAGATCGAACTCATGAAGCTCAATGTCCTCAGCCTATCGCTTGCTGTCGCGGTCTTCGCCGCGGTCGGCACTCCGGCTTCTGCGGCGGATTTCAACTACGGCGCCGGCAGCATCAAGGATGGCGGATATGCCGCTGTCCCGGTTCCCGTACCGGTTCCGGTCCCCGAATATTCGGCGCGCTACTACTTCCGGGCGGATGCCGGGGTCGGCATGGGCGATGCGCCTGATTCGTCGGAAGCCGGATACTTCTATGGCGACGATTCCGGTTACGGTTCGTTTCCTTCCCAATCGTCCTGGCTCAACGACGATTTCGATACGTTCGTGACGCTCGGCGTCGGCGTCGGCATGTACATCGGCGACCGCTTCCGCGCCGACCTCACGGCGGAGACGCGCACCAAGGGCGAAATCGAGATGAACGGGGAGTACGAGTACTTCACCGAAGCTAGAGCCGGCGGGAATTACGAAGACGTGCGCGGCATCGTCCGCGACAAGACCTCGCTGAGCGGCGGCATCTTCCTCCTCAACGGCTACTACGATTTCAGCCGCGGTCCGCAGTCGCGCTTTACCCCCTATGTCGGTGCCGGTCTCGGCTTTGCATGGAACGAACTGCGCCGCACGCACTTCACCAGCGAAGGGTCGCGCAACTGCGATACGAACGGCTGCACAGGGCGGCGCACGCCCCGCGATTCGGAGCGCGTGACGGACAAGACGCACGACCTGTCGTTCGCGGCGATGGCAACCGTCGGCGTCGGCTACCGCATCAGCGACTACGCGCTGCTCGACTTCAACTACCGCTATCTGTTCATCGACTCGACGAATGCCGGGATCGAGATCAGCGGGCGCCGCGACCACTTCGGCGGCGACTCGAATGTCTCGATCGGCGAACTCCACGAACATCAGCTGCGCGCTGGCATTCGCTTCGAAGTGAACTGATCGCCGGGCTGACGATCAAGGGCACGCGGACGGGCCCTTCAGAGAACGGTGGCGCTCCTTACGGAGTGCCGCCGTTTTCGCGTTTTGCGGAGTTGCTCCTTCGAACGTTGGACTTGCAGGCGAACAGGCTTTCGGCTAGCTGTTGGGGCGGGCCACCTCCCCCCAACGGGAGGCTTCTATCTGGAAGGATAGCTGCATGACCGACCTCAACATGCCCGCCGTACGCCCGGCGAATCCGCATTTTTCGTGCGGTCCCTGCTCCAAGCACCCCGGCTGGAAACTCGATAACCTCAGCAACGCACTGTTTGGCCGCTCGCATCGCGCGAAGGACGGCAAGGCGCGTCTCAAGCTTGCCATCGACAAGACCAAATCGCTGCTCGGTTTGCCCGAAGGCTATGTCTGCGGCATCATGCCGGGCTCCGACACCGGGGCGTTCGAGGCGGCGATGTGGAGCCTGCTCGGCGCGCGCGGTGTCGATGTGCTGGCATGGGAGAGTTTCGGCTCGGTATGGGTCGGCGATGTCGTCAAGCAGTTGCCGATTGCCGGCGTGCGCAATTTCGAAGCCGATTTCGGCTACCTTCCGGATCTCGCCGCGGTCGACTTCAGCCGCGATGTGGTGTTCACCGCCAACGGTACGACGTCGGGCGTCAAGATCCCCGACTACGACTGGATCCCGGCGGACCGCGAAGGGCTGACGCTGGTCGATGCAACTTCAGCCGTGTTCGCGCAGCCGGTCGATTGGGAGAAGGTCGATTGCCTGACCTTCTCGTGGCAGAAGGTGATGGGCGGGGAAGCCGCGCACGGCATGCTGATCCTGTCGCCGCGGGCCATCGAACGACTGGAGAGCTACACGCCGCCCTGGCCGATGCCGAAACTTTTCCGCCTGACGAAATCCGGCAAACTCAACTCCGCGATCTTCGCCGGGGAGACTATCAACACGCCTTCGATGCTGGCGCTCGAGGACTACCTCGATGCGTTGTCCTGGGCGGAGGCGATCGGCGGTCTTGGAGCGCTCAACGCGCGCGCCAATGCCAACGCAAAGACGCTCTATGACTGGGTGGACCGGACAGCGTGGGTTGCAAATCTCGCGGTCGATGAAGCGACGCTTTCAAACACGTCGGTGTGTCTGCGCATCGTCGACCCGGAAGTCCTCGGCCTCGGTGACGACGCGCAGGCGGCATTTGCAAAGGGCATCGCCGCAATGCTCGAAGCCGAAGGTGTGGCCTACGACATCGGGTCCTATCGCGATGCCCCGTCAGGCTTGAGGATCTGGACCGGTTCGACGGTCGAGTCGAGCGACGTCGAAGCTCTGCTGCCCTGGCTCGATTGGGCGTTTGCGCAGGCCAAGGCCGGCCTTGCCAAAGCGGCGTGAGCGCTGCCGGCGAACACCTGAACACTTTTCCGTCGCGGCGGCGCCAGCACACGAAGGCGCGCGCGCCTCCATGCACAAGGATTTTATGACATGACTGCTCCCAAGGTTCTCATCTCGGACGCGTTGTCGGACACGGCAGTGCAGATCTTCAAGGATCGCGGCATCGACGTCACCTTCGAACCCAAGCTCGGCAAGGACAAAGACAAGCTTGCCGAAATGATCGCGGGCTTCGATGGACTGGCGATCCGCTCGGCAACGAAGGTCACCGATAAGCTGATCGGCAGGGCGGACCGGTTGCGCGTCGTCGGGCGCGCCGGCATCGGTGTCGACAACGTCGACGTCAAGGCGGCGACGGCGCGCGGCATCATCGTCATGAACACGCCGTTCGGCAATTCGATCACAACTGCGGAACATGCCATCTCGATGATGCTGTCGCTGGCCCGGCAGATCCCGCAGGCCAATGCGTCGACGCACCAGGGCAGATGGGAGAAATCGCGCTTCATGGGCGTTGAACTCTTCAACAAGACACTGGGGATCATCGGCTGCGGCAACATCGGGGCAATCGTCGCCGACCGCGCGCAGGGGCTGAAGATGCGGGTGATCGCTTACGATCCGTTCCTGTCGCCGGAGCGGGCGCAGGAGCTTGGCGTCGAGAAAGTCGAACTCGAGCAGCTGCTGGCGCGGGCCGATTTCATTTCCCTGCACACGCCGCTGACGGATCAGACACGCAACATCCTTTCGAAGGCTTCGCTGGCGAAAACCAGGCCCGGCGTCAGGATCATCAACTGCGCGCGCGGCGGCCTGATCGACGAGGCGGCGCTGGCGGACGGGCTGCGATCGGGTCACGTTGCGGGGGCCGCTCTCGATGTCTTTGCGCAGGAGCCGGCCGAAGCTCACGAGTTGTTCGACATGGAGAACGTCATCTGCACGCCGCACCTTGGCGCGTCGACGGATGAAGCCCAGGAGAACGTCGCCGTGCAGGTCGCCGAGCAGATGGCCGACTACCTGCTCAGGGGCGCGATCACCAATGCCGTCAACTTCCCGTCCATTTCGGCTGAAGACGCGCCGCGGCTGACGCCGTGGGTGCGGCTGGCCGAGCAGCTCGGGTCGTTTGCAGGCCAACTCACCGACGTTCCGCTCAAGGGTGTGCGCATCGAGTACTGCGGGGACGTTTCGAAGCTCAACGTCAAGCCGATGACGGCAGCGGCGCTGGCCGGCGTCATGCGGCCGACGTTGCAGAACATCAACATGGTGTCGGCGGGCGTGATTGCGAAGGATCGCGGTATCGCGCTGGAGGAGTCGCTTTGCGACGCCGGCGGAATCTACGAGAGTTACGTCAAGCTGACGGTGAAGACGGCCGAATACAACCGCTCGATCGCCGGGACCGTGTTCTCGGATGGGCGGCCGCGCATCATCCAGGTGCGCGACATCAACATGGACTTCGAGGTGACGTCGCACATGATGTTCGTTCGCAATTGCGACAAGCCGGGGTTCATCGGCAGTTTCGGCCAGCTGCTCGGCGACCATGGCGTCAACATCGCGACGTTCAACCTCGGACGCGAAAAACCGGGTGGGGACGCCATCACGGTTGTCGCGCTCGACGAGCCGATCACGGATGAGGTGCTGGCGAAGGTGACGGCGCTGCCGCATGTGGTGCGCGCCAAGCGGCTGGGATTTTGAGGACCGCAGGCGGCGCGCTTTACGCGGAGATGGCGGGCGGTCATAAAAGGGGCGATTTCTCCGACGACGGCTTAGTCGCCGAATGCTCCGCACTCCTGAAAGGTTCAGCAATGAAGCGTACTGTCTCCGGTTTTCTCGCCTTGCCGGTTTGCGTCTGTATCGGGATGGCGGGCCTCGTCGCCGCATCGGCGGCAGGCGAGGTCAAGGCGACCTCGAAGATCGGTGCGGTGACGGTGTTTCCCGCAGGCGCCGAGGTGACGCGGGCGGCGAAAGTGAGCCTGCCTGCCGGCGAGTCGACGCTTCTCTTCGACGACCTGCCGGCCGAAACTGTGCCCGGTTCCATCCGCGTCGAGGGCGAGTCTGTCGGCACATTGCAGATCGGCTCGGTCGATCAGCGGCGGCTGTTCGTGCCGCAAGCTGGGGGAGATGACAGCGCGGAGCGGCGACACATCGAATCGGAAATCGAAAATCTGAGGGATCAGCGGTTGCTGCTCGAAGGCAGCCTGCAGGCCGCGCAGACGCAACAGACCCTGCTCGGCAACCTCGCCAATCTGCCGAACGTGCCGCCTGGGCGCGAGGCAGGCGCTGCTGCACAGCCGGACTGGGCGAAGCTGCTTGGCGTGATCGCCGCCGGGACCGGCGAAGTGCACCAGACGATGCTGACGGCGCGCGTTGAAATGCGCGACCTCGACAAGAAGGTCGCCGATCTGGAGCAGAAGCTTGCCGAGCTGGCGCCAAAGCGCGTCGAGCGCACGCAGGTGAAAGTTTACGTTATCGCCGAAGCGGCACTCGAAGCCGACATGACGCTGAAATACCAGGTTCGCAGCGCGTCCTGGCGGCCGTCATATGAAGCGCGGCTCGAGACCGGCGACAAGGACAAGCCGGCAAAACTACAACTGGTGCGGCGGGCGACCATTTCGCAGCGGACGGGCGAGGTCTGGAAAGAGGTCGCCATCGCGCTCTCGACGACGCGGCCGACATCGGGTTCGACGGCGCCGGAACTTCGTCCCCTGCTGATCGACGTCGTCGAACAACGAAAGCCCGAACCGGTGGCCAAGCTCCAGCGTAACATGAGTGTCGGCGGTGGGCAGATGGACATGGCTGACGCAGCGCCCCAGGAAGAGGCAGCGGGACGCTACAAGGCGCGGCGTGAAGCCCCCGCCATGGCAATGCCGGCGCCGGCAGCGCCTGTCGTCGCCGATGTGGAAGCCTCGCCGTTCCAGGCAGTGTTCAACGTGCCGGGGCAAACCGACATCGATACGACGGGCGAGGAAAAGAACGTCGTCATCGCGTTCGAGGATTTCGCGCCGGCGCTGCACATCAAGGCCGTGCCCAAGAAGGAAGCGACTGCCTTCCTCTATGCCAAGCTGAAGCGGGAAGGTGAAACGCCGCTCTTGGCGGGGCCGGTGACGCTGTTCCGCGACGGAACGTTCGTCGGCAAGGGGAAGTTGCCGCTGATCGCGGGGGAGGAGCACGAACTCGGTTTCGGCGCCGACGATCTCGTTCGGGTCAAGCATGCAATCGTGCAGGAGAAACGCGGCGAGTCCGGACTCATCTCGACGACGCGGACCGATGACCGCAACTACAAGCTGACGGTGAAGAACCTGCACAAGCAGCCAATCGACATCACCGTGCTCGATCAGTTGCCGGTGTCGCGCAATGCCAAGATAGAGGTGACGACTGCACGCGGGACGGAGCCGACAAAAAAAGATGTCGATGACAAGCGCGGGGTGGTTGCATGGGAATTCAGCCTCGGTCCAGACGAGGAAAAGACGATCGATTTCGGATATGTCGTGAAGTGGCCGCCCGACAGCGAGATCGTCTATCGCAATAATTGATCCGCAGGCACCTCTTCAGGCTTCGTATCGTGTCGGACTGGGGCGATGACGGGGACGCGCACTGCGATTCCCAGCGGCGGAGCCGACCAGCCGTGGTATCCTGCCAGGATTGGAAATGCCGGACGTCGGGAGGCCGGACGTGGCATTCTTTTGACAAATTATCCCTTTGGGGGTAACCGGCGGCGCTGGGCTCTAACGTCCATGTCTTCTCGAGCATGCCGAAAGGACTGAAATGTCGAACGTAGTGGTGGTCGGCGCCCAGTGGGGCGACGAAGGCAAGGGCAAGATCGTCGACTGGCTGTCGGAGCGCGCCGATATCGTCGTGCGCTTCCAGGGCGGCCACAACGCCGGTCATACGCTCGTCATCGGCGGCACGACCTACAAGCTGTCGCTGTTGCCTTCGGGCGTGGTGCGCGAGGGGAAGCTCGGCGTCATCGGCAATGGCGTCGTCATCGACCCGTGGGCTCTGGGCAAGGAGATCGCGATCCTCAAGGACCAGGGCGTGACAATTACGCCGGAGAACCTGAGGATTGCAGAAAACGCCACGCTGATCCTGCCGCTGCACCGCGAGCTTGACCTGTGGCGCGAGGAAGCGGCCGGCGGCGGCAAGATCGGCACGACCGGGCGCGGCATCGGCCCGGCATACGAAGACAAGGTCGGACGGCGGGCAATCCGCCTCAACGATCTGGCCAATCTCGAAACGCTCGGGCCCAAGATCGAACGCATCCTGACCCATCACAACGCGCTGCGGCGCGGCCTTGGCAAACCGGAATACTCGCACGCCGACCTGAAGTCGGCGCTGGAAGAAGTGCGCGGCAGCATTCTTCCCTTCATGGACGTCGTCTGGGATCTCCTCGACAAGGCGCGGCGCGGGGGCAAGCGCATCCTGTTCGAAGGCGCGCAAGGGGCGCTGCTCGATATCGACCACGGCACCTATCCGTTCGTGACGTCGTCGAACACTGTGGCGGCGCAGGCGGCGACGGGGTCGGGCGTGGGGCCGCGCGCGGTCGGTTACGTGCTCGGCATCGCCAAGGCCTACACGACGCGGGTCGGCTCCGGGCCATTCCCGACCGAACTCGAAGACGAGGTCGGTCAGCGCCTGGGCGAGCGCGGCCGTGAATTCGGCACCGTGACCGGGCGCAAGCGGCGCTGCGGCTGGTTTGATGCGGTGCTGGTGCGCCAGACGATCAAGGTGTGCGGGATCGACGGCATTGCCCTGACGAAGCTCGACGTACTCGACGGCTTCAACGAGATCAAGGTTTGCGTCGGCTATGAACTCGACGGCGAGCGGGTCGACCGGCTGCCGGCCGGACAGAACGCGCAGGCGCGCATCAAGCCGATCTGGGAGACGTTCGAGGGCTGGTCGGAATCGACGAAAGGCGCGCGCTCATGGGGCGAATTGCCGGCGCAGGCGGTCAAATACGTGCGGCACATCGAAGAGCTGATCGAATGCCCGGTGACGCTGCTGTCGACCTCGCCGGAGCGCGACGACACGATCCTGATGCGCGATCCCTTCGAGGATTGATCGTGCGTGCATGCCGTCATTCAGGCGATCGCGGCGGGCAATCGATGATAACTGCACGTTTCACGTGAAAGAATTTACCCACAAGAGATCGTTGTTCGTGCCGAATCAGCAATCGGGGCTCACGCGCCGGGGTCGGCTGCGCGGATGACGCCATGGAAGCTCGCCAACGCACCGGGTACGATTTCGAATGCGAGTGTGCGTGCGGGATCGACCGGGCCGGGGAAGGTGATCTGGCCGGCCGGAACGGGGGCAAATCCGAAGCGGCCGTAATAGGACGCGTTCCCGACCAGAACGACGAGCGCGAGACCCTGCTCGCGGGCCGCCGCGATCGCGGCGCTGATCAGGGCGCGGCCGTGGCCCTGGTTGACATGGGCCGGTTCGACGGCGAGCGGCCCCAGCAAAAGCGCACCCTTCGAGCCGCCGATCTCGATCAGGGTCATGCGCACGGCGGCAATCAGGCGGCCGTCCAATTCGGCAATCCTGCAGAACCGCGAGATCGGCGGCGTACCCTCGCGTACCCGGTAGGCGGTCAGCGCGAACCGGCCGGGGCCGAAGGCACGCCGATGCAGTTCGACTATCGTGGCGAGATCCTTTTGTTCGGCCGGGCGGACGCAGGCGTTGGATGCTTGCGGGCAGCCAATCGTGTCCTGGTTCTCCGGGACAGCCACGCCGGTTGTTTTCGCTGTCATGACCACGAGTCCGCCGGCTTGAGGCCGGTCGTGATTTCGTTGATGCGCGCCAGGGTCGGCGGATGGATGTCCGCTGGGAGTTCGCCCGGGGCGAAGAAGCCGTGTGCGGCGATTTCCCGGTTCGGCTTGGGTTGCTCTATCTGGCGCCACTCGCGGATGGCGAAGAGTGCGATATGGTCGCCGGGGAAGAACTGGAAATTGGCATAGAGGCCGAACAGCTCCGGTGGCGCGGTCAGCTCGATGCGGGCTTCCTCATACAACTCGCGCTCCAGCGCGGTCTGGATCGTTTCGTTTCTTTCGACGCCGCCGCCGGGAAAATGCCAGCCCGGCCGGTAGGTGTGACGAATGAGGAGAATCCTGCCGTCCCCCGCGATGACGCAACCCTGGGCGCCAAGCGTCAGGGCGCGGGTGCTGCGCCAATAGTATTGCAGCGTTTTCGTCACAAGTCCCCTGGACTTCATGTCGATCCGGTGCCTCTCATTGTGGCTGCCTCTGTTGTCATTGTACGGCAGGGTCGCGGCAGAAAGCGGGTGGGGTAGGAGACAAAACGCATGGCGGGCGGTGAAAGACTGACGCTGGCCCATATCTCGGATCTGCACCTGCCGACAATTGGCGGTTTCGGTCCACATCACTGGACGGTAAAACGGACCCTTGGCTACCTCAATTGGCAGCGGGGGCGCAAGCTGTCGTTCACGAGATCGGCTGTCGACGCGCTGATCGCGGATATGGCCGGGCATCGCGTGGATCATATCGCGGTGACCGGGGATCTCATAAATCTCGGGCTGCCTGCCGAACTGGAGGCGGCAGCGGGCTTCCTCAAGGGGCTCGGATCGCCGGAGGCGGTCAGCGTCGTTCCCGGCAACCATGATATCTATGTGCGCCTCAACAGCGATCCCGGTGTCGCCAGATGGCGCGAATACATGGCTTCAGATGCCTTCGGCCAGGCAGTCCTGGCCGGGATCGGTGCGCGCGCCGACGGTTTCCCGTTTGTGAGGCGGCATGGCCGGGTGGTGCTGATCGGGCTCAACTCGGCCCTGCCGATGCCGCCGTTCGTCGCCGCCGGCCTGCTGGGCGGGCAACAACTTGGGGCACTCGAGCGGGTTCTCGCTCAGCTGAAGGCGCAGGGGCTGGCGCGGGTCATCCTGATTCACCATCCGCCGATGGCCTCGCTGGCGCCGCGCCGCCGGGGACTGCTCGATGCGCGCGGGTTCGAAGAAGTGATTGCGCGGTGTGGGGCCGAACTCGTGCTGCACGGTCACAACCATACGAATTCGCTGGTCTGGGCGGATGGAGCGCACGGCAGGGTTCCGGTGGTCGGGATCGCGGCCGCAGGGATGAGCCGTATTGCCATGGGCCGGCACGCGCTGGCCCGCTACAATCTGCTGCGCTTTGTCGAAGAGGCGGGGATGCTGACCATCGAGCTTGTCGGACGCGGCCTTTCAGTCGAAGGTGGAGTTGTCGCCGAAGTCGAACGGCGCGTGCTGAAGACGAGCTTCGCCTTGAGCGGCGATACGGCTGGTGCGTGACCCCGTAAGAGGCCCGATTCCGCAACCCGGGCCATGCGAGCGGCTGAAACCACCCAAGGGACTGTGACGGGCACATGCAAAGTCTCAATCAGCCATCTGCTCCGACGCCGCTGTGGGTGATTACGCTTGCCGCAGCGACCATTGCCGCGATCGGCATGGGGCTGCGCCAGACCCTGGGTCTTTATTTCGTGCCGGTATCGGAGTCGCTGGGCGGGGGACGTGAGTCCTTTGCGCTTGCCATCGCCATCGCCAACCTCGTCTGGGGGATCAGCGCGCCGTTTACCGGGGCGGTTTCGGACCGATACGGGACGGGGATCGTCGTGGCATTCGGCGCGGTGACGACGACGATCGGTTTGTTGCTGCTCTATGCTGCAGAAAGCGAGATGGTGCTGTTCCTGTCCGGGATTTTCATGGGCTTCGGGATTGCCGGGGCCGGCGTCAATGCGGTGGTGGGCGCGGTCGGAAGGGCGGCGGCGCCGGAGGAACGCTCGGCGGCGATCGCATCGATCGGAATGGGCGCCGGGATCGGCATCCTGGTGGCGCTGCCTTATGCGCACCTGTTGATGGCGGGGCTCGGATGGCAGACAAGCCTGCTGGTCCTGGCGGCGACGGCGTCCTTGATCCTGCTGCTGGCGTGGCCGGTCAGCGGGCGTCCAGCCACAGCTGTGAGCGCTGTGCCGCCGCAATCGCTGAAGGCGGCTCTCGGGGAAGCCTTCCGCCATCCGAGCTTCTGGCTGCTCAACGCGGGCTTTTTCGTTTGCGGCTTCCACGTGATCTTCTATGGAACGCACCTGCCGGCCTATGTCGCCGACCAGGGGCTCAGCGCAGAAGTCGGCGTGTGGGGTCTGATGGTGGTCGGGCTCGGCAACCTGATCGGGACCTACATGGCCGGGCAGTGGGGGCGTCATTACTCGAAACGCATCGGACTATCGCTGATCTACATCGCCCGCACGTTCGTCTTCCTGGGATTCCTGTTCCTGCCGGTTTCGCCGACCATGGTGATCGGACTCAGCGCGATCCTGGGGCTGCTGTGGCTGTCGACGGTGCCGCTGACGACCAGCCTTGTGGCGACGTTCTTCGGTGCCAAATGGATGACAATGCTTTATGGTATCGTCTTCTTCTCCCACCAGCTCGGGTCGTTCCTCGGCGTGTGGCTCGGCGGTGCGATTTACGACCGCTTGCAATCGTATGATGCGATGTGGTGGATTTGCGTCGGCCTCGGATTGATTGCAGCACTGCTGCACTGGCCCATCGAGGAACGGCCGGTCGCGCGGCTCAGAACGGAACCGGCCGAGTAGGCCGGCGGACGGAGACTTCAATGACGATGCAGACCGAGGAGATCGGCAGGAAAGACCAGCGGCCCAGTGCCAGTGCCCATGCCCCCCATGCCAGGGTCATGGCCGGCATGCCCCGAACCTTGCGCTTTTCACTCACGGCGCTTTTGGCGGCGGTTGTCGCCGGTGCGCTCTATCTTCTGGCTGTGCGCGGCGATGCGCTGCTCTCAGATCTGGCAGCGATCGCGGCTCTTATCTGCGGGTGAGATTGGTTGCAAATCTTTCCTCACCCGTCCGGCCGGCTTCACCTTGATCGAGGCCGGGGCTAGCTGTTTACTGACGTCACGATGTAATTCTAGACCACTGAGATAACGAGGTTGGTCAGATGGCAATTTCTATAACCAGGGCGATCACTTTCTACTCTGCCGCAGCTGCAGTCCTATTGCTGCTGACGAACGGTGTCGTTCTTGCCAAGAGCGGCAAGCAGTACGAAGTGCAGGAGTACAAGTTCAAGAAGCCGATGCACGGCTACGACGGGCAGGCTTCCGGCGGGTACTACTGTTCCTACGTGCGCATCCCGGATCGCAAATGCAAAATCGTCAGCGGGCAGGAAGTCTGCAAAACAAAAGGCTGGATTCTCCGCCAGGAGTGCCGCTGAAATATGCCGCGCGACAGGCCGGCTTGACGATGACGGCGCACATCCCTTGAGATTGTCGGTTAGCGTTGCGGGCTTTTGTTGATGTCCTCGTTGATAGCTGTGGCGCCGCCGGCACGGGCCTCGTTTTTGACCGTTTCCCCGTAGCGAATCAGCCGGGTTGAGATCATCGTCATCAGGCAACGGTCATATCGTTCCATGCTCTTTGCCGCCAAATGGTCGGTGTGTTGAGCGGTATGGCTGCGGGGGCAAGCAATGAACTTATCGCCATATCATCTGGCTGCGATGATCGGCTGCACGATGGTCGCCATGCTCGCTATCGGCGGCGACCGGGAGCAGCGTTCAGGATCGGTCGCGCCGGCTGTTTCCGTCGCTGCCAATACGGCGGAACAGTCGCCGGCCGTCGGTGTCTATCTCGATCACCGCGGCGATGGGGCTATTGAATTCAAGCCGTGCGGCGGTAAACTTTGCGGACATGTCGTCTGGGTGCGCGAAGGTGCGCCGGCTGAGGCATGCGGAACCGAAATCATCGGAGACGCCGCGCCTGTGCGGGACGGAGTGTGGGATGGTGGCTGGATCCTCGACCCTGAGATAGGTCAGAAATTCGACGTGGAAATCACCAGATTGAGCGGCGACGAAATGCAGGTGATGGGTTATCTTGGATCAAAGGACCTGAGCGAAACTTTCCTGTGGAAAAAGGCGCCGCCGGGTCTCGAACGCTGCAATTTGCGCAGTGGGGTTGCTCTGGTGCATGGCCGGTAGGTATCGCCGAGGTTATTTGGATTTTATCGGCAAAGGCCATCTGATTGGATGACGGGGCCCAAAAAAATAACGCTCTCAACGGAGGGCGCCGCCGAGAGCGTTATCCAGGGGAAACCCCCCGGGCAAGCCTCGCCAAACGTAGTATCTGCGGGGGAGACGCTATCGTAAGGCTTGGCTATTCAGATTCCGTTCGGATCAATGTTCAGGTCGGCTTTGGGTCGTTAAACCAATTCGCCTCCTGATCGCTTGTCCACAACGGTATTCGACAACGATCCTTGTGTAAACGCCTGAATTTTTAGCGATGAAAATTTCATTCTCCGATGCGGCCGATCGGTTGCGATTTTATGTCCGATATTGGCCGCGCAGTGGAGTTGCTCTGGTGACATTCAGCAATTTTTGGTTGCATCCATGGCAGTTGCCGCAGTGCAATAATTCTGTTTCTTACCAGTCGATGGATTCAAGGAACGCAATCAGCGCTGCCTTTTCATTATCGGTGAGATTCAACGGGCGAACGAGGCTTGGGGATACCGCAAGATTTTCCAGCTTCAGGTTTTGGTAGTGAGCGATAACACCTGACAATGTCGGCACCGAGCCGTCGTGCATGTAGGGGGCGGTGAGTTTCAGATCCCGCAGTGTCGGTGTCTTGACCGCTTCCGGCGTGCGGCCGGTGCGATGCAGGCGATCGTCGGTGAAGCGCCAGCCGTTGTGGCAGGTCACGCACCCGGCCTTGCCGACAAACAGCGCAAATCCCGATTGTTCCGTTGCGGTCAGCGTTTTCGTGTCACCGGCAACGAATTTGTCGAAGCGCGAGGGTCGGGTGATGAGCGTGCGCTCGTAGCTTGCCAGTGCCGCCGCGATATTGGCGGCCGACGCTACCGGGTCGTCAGGGAAGGCGCGTTCAAAGCCTGCCCTTACGGCGGGGTCGACCGACAGGGCCGCTGTGATAACGCTCCACGATCCCGCCAGCTCCTGCGGGTGCTCGATGGGGAAGCGGGCCGCTTGTTCGAGGCTATCGGCGCGGCCATCCCAGAAGAAGCGCTTGGCCCAGGCGAGGTTACGCAAAGGCGGTGTGTTGGGCAGCTGCGTCTTGCCATCGCGGGCGGCTGCGCGCGAACGGCCATCGGTAAACGCGCGCTTGGGATCATGGCAGGTCGCGCACGAGCGGGTGTTGTCTCCCGAGAGTCGGGTGTCGAAGAAAAGTTTTTTGCCGAGCGCGATTTTTGCGGGCGTGAGCGGGTTGGTGGCTGGGGCCGGAATTGCGCCGTGGCTGGTGTCGGGGCGGGCGAATACCTCGCGCCAGATCGGCAGGATGTCGGAAGCCGGTTCGGCGCGGGCAGCGATGGCGGAGAGGGCTGCGGCCAGGGCAAGTGTGGTGAAGGTGGTGACGAGGCTGCGGGGGGGTGGTGATGCCGGTGTGCGTCGAGAAAGACTGTCTATTGGGATGTGATGATCTCGAGGATTGAACAGGCTTGATTGGGTTCCCGCCTGCGCGGCAATGACGTTCGCAAGGATAGGTTGAGGATCGGTATGATCAGATTTCGGCTCGTTAGCGGAATGGGACATGGTTGGGGAATGCGGGGTTGGGGTATGCGGGGCGGATGTTTGTGAGGCCATGACGATCATTTGCGGTTTAGGTCGAGAGCGCGGACGAGCGCGCCGAGGTCGCCGCCGAGGCGGTGGAAGTTGGAGGGGCGTTTGCGAAGGTCGGCGCTGATGGCTGGTCCGGACGATGACATGCAGAACTTCGATTCTGGATAGCGCTTCAAATATTGCGCGCCCCAAGCCTTTTGAAATTGCCTTTCTTCGGTGGGCTCCTGTTCGGCTGTGCCGGTCTGCGCTTCGAAACTTTCGCGGCCGCCGAAACGGTCTCCGCAGGTGGCAACGTTGTAAAGCAGGCCCGCCAAGCGATGAAATGCGCCATCGTTGAAGCTGGCCCAGTCTTCTCCTTTGGTGCGGGCAAGTTCGGTCATCACGAACAGCGGCTGGGCGGAGAAGTTGTGGTAGTGCAGTGCGCGCTTCCCGCGTTGCAGTTCCATTGGCAGCGTGCCGTTTGACTGAATGTCTTTTGCGGCATCTTGCATGATCCGGCGGGCTTCCTCCCAGTGGCGTTCGCTTCCTGTCGCCAGTCCGACCGCCGCCAATCCGAGGCCGAGCCAGTACCAGTGATTGTTACGCTTGCGGGCGGGATCATCGAAGAACGCGCGGCACTGGTCGGCAAGCCGGATCAGCCAGGGGTCGATTGCCCGGCGCTGTTCTGCCGTCGCGAAAGCCTGGAGCTTCACATATGAGATGGCGAGGCCGGCAAGTGCCCAGTTGCGCTCGTAGTCGGCCTGCTTTGACGCCATGCTGCCAAGAAGGGCATTCGCCTTCGCCCAGTGCGCGAGCCAGAACAACGGGCAGGCGGCTGCGGCGGCGTCGGGCTGCGAAGTCCGCCAGACGCGGTCGGCGCCTTCGGCGAGTTCGGTGATGAAACTTTTCAGCGGAGCGGCGGCGGCGCTATTGGCTGCGCGTTTGGTTTCGTCGATCTCGGTGCCGGCTTTGTCGGAGTAATAGCGCGCGAGATCGAGATCGCGGATCGGAGCTGGTGCAGGTGGGCAGTCACTGGCGCTCGCCGAGGTCGCCTGAAGAATTGCGATCATCAGGATTATCAGGACCGGCGCGATGAGGCGCTGTCGGTGGTTGCCGGTCACGTGCCTGGGTCCCGGCCACTTTTGCTGCGCGGCTGCGCCATAACGCCGGGGTAAGGTTGGTGGTGTGCAACGTTCGACTGGTCTGGGTCGCCGCCTGCGCGGAGACGACGATAATCTGTTTGTCGAGGTCGCCGCATCGTTGACCATCAGTTCGCCCCGTCCGCGCTCAAGATCTGTCAGGGTAGGCGTGGACTTCACCGACGCGGTCGATAGCGGAGTAAGTGATCCCGTCGCTGTCGTCGCGGTGAAGGTACTGTGGGCCGGCGGGTACTTTGCCGTGGGCACCTGGAATGTCGAGGACGTAGGTTGGCATAGCGAGACCGGATAGGCGCTGGCGAAGTTCGCGCATGATCTGCTGGCCGGTTTCAATCGCGACGCGGAAATGCCCGGTGCCGGGCGCCAGGTCGGGATGGTGCAGGTAATAGGGTTTGATGCCGGTCTCGACAAAGCCGCGCATCAGGGCTTCCAATGTGTCGGCGTCGTCGTTGACGCCGCGCAGGAGGACAGTCTGGCTGACGAGTGAAATGCCTGCCTGTGCGAGACGGCGGCAGGCGGCGCGGGCCGCGTCCGTCAATTCCTTGGGGTGGTTGGCGTGCAGGGCGACGTAGGTGGGCTGGCGCGAGGATGCGAGGGCTGCTGCCAGTTCATCGGTGATTGTCTGCGGGGCGACAGCCGGAACGCGCGTGTGCCAGCGGATAACCTTGACGTGGGTGATCCCGGACAGACGTGCAGCCAGTTCCCGGATGCGGCGCGGCGACAGGATCAACGGATCGCCGCCGGTTATTATGACTTCCCAGATCTCGGGATGCGCGGCGATGTAGCCCAGGGCGATGTCGAGTTCGCTGTCGCTGAGGTTGGCGTCGTGCTGCGGGCCGATCATT
>JAHJQI010000235.1 GCA_018819265.1 Alphaproteobacteria bacterium | reverse complement strand
CGCGCTCGCGGGTGCTGGAATACCTCAGCCAGATTCAGTCCAAGCTGCCGAAAACTGCCGCGCCGGCGCTGGGCCCGGACGCCACCGGGGTGGGCTGGATTTATCAGTACGCATTGGTCGACCGCACCGGCAAACACGACCTGGCGCAATTGCGCAGCCTGCAGGACTGGTTTCTCAAATATGAACTGAAAACCCTGCCCAACGTGGCCGAGGTGGCCACCATCGGCGGCATGGTCAAGCAGTATCAGGTGGTGCTCGATCCGGTGAAGCTCGCCAGTTTTGGCATCACGCATGAAGAGGTGATCAAGGCGATCCGCTCGGCCAACCAGGAAACCGGCGGCGCCGTGCTGGAACTGGCCGAAACCGAATTCATGGTGCGTGCCAGCGGCTATCTCAAGAACATCGCCGATTTTCGCGACATCCCGCTGCGGCTGGCCGGCACCACGCCGGTGAGTCTGGGCGATGTGGCGCACATTCAGCTCGGTCCCGAGATGCGGCGCGGTATTGGCGAACTCAACGGTGAGGGTGAAGCGGTGGGGGGCATCGTGGTATTGCGTTCGGGCAAGAACGCGCGCGAGACCATTGCTGCGGTCAAGGTCAAACTTGAGTCGCTCAAGGCCAGCCTGCCACCCGGCGTGGAGATTGTGCCGACCTACGATCGCAGCAAGCTGATCGACCGCGCGATCGACAATCTGTCCACCAAGCTGATTGAAGAATTCATCGTGGTGGCGCTGGTGTGCGTGCTGTTCCTGTGGCATCTGCGCTCCTCGCTGGTGGCGATTGTTTCGCTGCCGCTGGGCGTGCTGATCGCTTTCATCATCATGCGTCAGCAGGGGGTCAACGCCAACATCATGTCGCTCGGCGGCATTGCCATTGCCATCGGCGCCATGGTCGACGCGGCGGTGGTGATGATCGAAAACGCCCACAAGAAAATCGAGATGTGGAACCACGCACATCCCGGCGAAACACTGGAAGGCGAGACGCGCTGGCAGGTGATCACCGAGGCGGCATGCGAGGTCGGCCCGGCGCTGTTTTTCTCGCTGCTGATCATCACGCTGTCGTTCATCCCGGTGTTCACGCTGGAAGCGCAGGAAGGCCGTCTGTTCGGTCCGCTGGCCTTCACCAAGACCTACGCCATGGCGGCGGCGGCCGGCTTGTCGGTGACGCTGATACCGGTGCTGATGGGCTACTGGATACGCGGCAAGATTCCAGACGAGACGAAAAATCCGCTCAATCGCTGGCTGATCGCTGTCTACCAGCCGCTGCTGGATGCCGTGCTCAGGCACCCCAAAGTCACGCTGGTCGCAGCTGCGCTGATTTTCCTTACCGCGCTGTGGCCTGTCAGTCGCCTGGGGGGCGAATTTCTGCCGCCGCTGGACGAAGGCGATCTGCTCTACATGCCGTCGGCCTTGCCGGGCTTGTCGGCGCAAAAGGCCTCCGAGCTGTTGCAGCAGACCAACCGCCTGATCAAGAGCGTGCCCGAAGTGGCCACCGTCCACGGCAAGGCCGGGCGCGCCGAAACCGCCACCGATCCGGCGCCGCTGGAAATGTTTGAGACCACCATCCAGTTCAAGCCGCGTGAAGAATGGCGACCGGGCATGACGCCGGACAAGCTGGTCGAGGAACTGGATGCCGCAGTCAAGGTGCCGGGGCTCGCCAATATCTGGATTCCGCCCATCCGCAACCGCATCGACATGCTCGCCACCGGGATCAAGAGCCCGGTCGGGGTCAAGGTCGCCGGCAGCAATCTGGCCGATATCGACCGCATCGCGCAGGACGTCGAGCGCATCGCCAAGACCGTGCCCGGCGTCTCGTCTGCACTGGCCGAGCGGCTTACCGGCGGTCGCTACATCGACGTCGACATCAATCGGGCCACCGCGGCGCGCTATGGCATGAACATCGGCGACGTGCAGTCGGCGGTGGCCAACCTCATCGGCGGTGAAAACATCGGTGAAACGGTCGAAGGCCTGGCGCGTTATCCGATCAACGTGCGTTACCCGCGCGAATGGCGCGACACGCCCGCCAAGATTGCCGCGCTGCCCATCCTCACCCCCAATGGCAGCCAGATCACGCTGGGCACGGTGGCTACCGTCAAGGTCACCGACGGCCCGCCGATGCTAAAAAGCGAGAATGCGCGGCCCTCGGGCTGGGTCTATGTCGACGTGCGCGGGCGCGACCTGGCGTCCACCGTGGCCGATCTGCAGGCCGCCGTGTCCGCAGGGGTCAAGCTCGAACCCGGCATGAGCCTCGCCTATTCCGGCCAGTTCGAGTTCATGGAACGCGCCAACAAGCGGCTCAAGCTGGTCGTCCCTGCCACGCTGCTCATCATCTTCGTGCTGCTTTATCTCACCTTCAGCCGCTTCGACGAAGCCGTGCTCATCATGGCCACGCTGCCGTTTGCGCTGACCGGCGGCGTGTGGTTCCTCTATGCCATGGACTACCAGTTGTCGATTGCCACCGGCGTCGACTTCATCGCGCTGGCCGGCGTGTCGGCCGAGTTCGGCGTCATCATGATGCTGTATCTGAAAAACGCCTGGGATGCGAAACAGCTTGAAGGCAAAACCGGCGAGGTCGACCTCGTCGATGCCATCCGCGAAGGCGCCGTGCAACGCGTGCGCCCCAAGGCCATGACCGTCGCGGTGATCGTCGCCGGCCTGCTGCCCATTCTGCTGGGCACCGGCACCGGCAGCGAGGTCATGAGCCGCATCGCCGCGCCCATGGTGGGCGGCATGATCAGTGCGCCGCTGTTGTCGCTGTTTGTGGTGCCCGCGGCCTATCGCCTGATGCGCCGCCGCAAGCAAGCCGCGCCCGGCCCGGTACAAACGCAGAGCGAAGTGGTGTGAAGTTTCAATACCGTGCGCCGCCAGGCAGCGTTTCCCCGCAGGGGTGCTTGGCGGTATCCTTGCGTTTTGCCTTAACTGATCAAACACATGAAAAAACCTGCCAACCTCACCGAACTGATCGACCTCGTTCACGAAGCCGTCTACGAAGTCGACGAACTGCGCGCCTGCCTGGAACACGACGACGAAGAAGCTTCGCTCTACACCCCGTTTCTCGATTCGCTGGACACCATGCTGCGCGAACTGCACGAATCGATGACTTCGGGAAAATACGAAGGCGTAGGCAAGGGCGAAGATCTGGATTTTTTGCCCCTGTTCAGAAAACACGAACGCAATATTCCGTTTCGCGAGTTGCTGCGTACGATCAATGCGACGCATCGTGAAGGGTATGAGGCCTGAATTCACTCCCCAATGCTTCATTACGGCGCCGCAATGCGTTTGTTTAATGGAAGGCAGGGCCTGGCTGGCGCATTCCGGCCACATTTATACCGGAAAACCGTGGTTGTCCCGAAAGGTTCTCCTTGCTCATGCTGCACCCAGCATGGAACGCAGCGCCTCGGCGCCCGAGCTTGAGAAGAACCAGGCGAGGACGCAACAATTAAGAATGACCGTGACCCAAAACACGATCTGGAATGATTGCTTCCTGGACTTGTGGCGAAGCAGGCGTTGTGCCGCCAAAGCGCCTGGCCAGCCACCCGCCAGCCCAATGAGGTGCAAGGTACTTTCTTTAGTCCGCCACCGGCCGTTTCTTGCTGCAGACTTGTCGAGGGCATACGCACTGAAAGCTGCAAGGCTGGCAGCCAGATATAACCAGGCCACTTCGACTGGCAACTTTCCGGTAAAGCTTGATCCTGCGACAAGGACAAGAAAGACCACAGTCAACATGAGGGAGACATTGCCTTTCCCTGATGGCGTGGCCGACGAAGCATGCTTAAGGACGAATGCAACGCTGTTGGCTTGTGGCCGACCCTTGGTGTCGCGCCCAAGTTCGTAGGTGACGATTTCATTTCCGACGGGCCGTTGCTGTCTGCCAGAAAATGATTTGATGTGAACAAAAATGCGCTGACCCCCACCGTTAGGTGTGATGAATCCGAATCCTTGATCGTCTCGCCATTCGGCAATTTTTCCCTGATAGCGCACAGTGATTTACTCTGAATTTTGGGGAAATGGCCGAACCTCTTGCGCACGCACGGCCCTGCAGGTGCGCCGTGTTATGGGCTTGTTAATGGGGCTTGGCTACATGTGTTTCTGGAATTGTTTATTTCGCCTTTGGCGCTAATTCCTCCAGCTTTGCCTTATCGACATATTTGGAAAATCCGGAAAAGCCATTAGCCACGGCAGCGTTTGACATCAGCTCCTGCATCGCTACCTGCCCCAGAACCTGAAAACTCTGTTGCATCGCAGCACTGCCTTCGTACTTGAGCGCCTCTTGTGTCTGCTTGCGACAGCTCTCCGTCAAAAGGCGTTCGAGCAGCTTTGCAACCTTGCGGTTCATGTCATCACGTTGCGGTTCCGTCACCGCGGCCACGCTGCTGAGGTCCGGATGAAGCGCCGATATGGCAAATATCCAGCGAACAAGATCGGTCTTGTCCTTGGCTGAGGTATTGCTCACCAGGCAGCGGCTCATGTCATCGGAGTAAATGCCTGCGTGAGCCGTGCTGCTCGCGGCCACCAGAAAACACGCTGCGACCAGTTTTATGCACGGGAATTTCATTGTGCGTCTCCAAATTTAGTAAACGTGGAAATGGAATCTGTGGCCCCATTTTTTGGCCCTTGGGCGATGCCAGCGTACGTTATTCTCCAGTAACCCTTTTCAGCAGCGACGGCCGAACCAGAAGGGGTGAGCCACCGGTCTTGTTTAGCGCCACACCGATGTCCTGGCGCTCGTCAATCACCTCCACCTTCGTGATTGTATTGAAGTCATTGCGGGTGTATCGCAGCGTTCCGATATAAACCGCCTTGGCACCATTTGGCACATCAAAATAATAGCCGCCCGGAAACCAAAGCTTCTCCTGCTCTTTGACATTCAGGAAGGTTACACCGCCGTTTAGAAAAGTCCTTTGCCGGGGTGCCTTCACCATAAAGGGCACCCCCCACTTGATTTCCAGACTATTGTTGAAGTCCGAGCCATTCAGCTTCGAGGTGTCGACCGGTTTATATTCGGCACCCGTAGCAACGAGTACATGGTTCAGCATCCGGTCTTCCCCAATTATGTTCCAATGCTTGCGCTGCTCAAACTCGGCGCTGATTGGTGGAACCAGTTCGATCTTGCCAATGACCACCACTTCCGAAGCGCCAGTTTTCAGGTCTGTCGCGGCGGGCAGAATCAGTGGCAGCGCACATGCCTGGAGCGCCAGGCAGAAAATGGACAGGAAAACTTTCTTCATTTCAAATTGGCCAGCTCGCGCTTAATCCTATCGGCCACCACCGGAATATCCGACACGTCCTTCAGAATCTCCTCGAGCATCTCGCGCTTCGATGGCGCGTTGCTTGCGGGCACGGCATCGAACTTACCCTGTTCGAAAAATCCAGCCTTCACTTCCTTCAGTGTGTATGAACCCAGCGAATACACCCCGGGGTTCTTGATGGTCACCGCGCCCACGTCATCGCCCTGTTTGCCGAACGAATACTTGTAAAACGTATTGGTGCAAATGATGCCCAGGCATTTCTGGCCGGCGGCGGATATGGTTTTGTGCGATCCGTTGGGGAGAACCGTAGAGAAATAAAGAAACCCATTCTTGAAAGCCTTCACCGTCGCGGGGTAATAGGGCTCAGCCGTTTGAGGGCGAAATTGATAGATGTCGACGGCGTGCAACCGGTTGGCGTCCACGTCCTTGATGTCCAGCCAGCCGTACCCGACCGAACGGTCATTGAACTCTGTGATGCGCGTTCCGGTGGCGCAGGCTGAAAGCAGCAGCACCGAACAAAGAACCATCAATCGTTTCATCATGAAGTTTTTCCCCTTGTTACGTAATGTGAGCCGGATTGGCTTGTTTTTGGATCCTTGGCACATAACGGAACTCGGTTGGCGATCTTGAACTGGCAATAGGATTTGTCGATTAACGAAGAAGATGAATGCGTACGATTATCTTCGACTGCGTGACAGTGCATGCCAAAATGCTGGAATCCTTGGCACTCATCAAAACGCTGGCAGGGCAAAATCCCCAGCTTGTCAGTCTCATCGAAAAAAACCGGATTCGCATACTCTGGCTAGCGGGGGTAACGCATGTGATCGAGGTGCTGGTTTTAATTCGGCTGATCAGCAACTTAATAATGAAAGCAGGGTCTATGCTTACTCGCCATAGGGGCAAGCCGGCATTTGCGCCTTTACTTGATATATCCGGGTAATGGATTGGTTTTCACCCAACCCGGAATGAGGAGATAGACCGAAATGATCAAAGCCTACGCAGCGAGTGAACCCAAAGGGAAACTTGAAGCCTTTGAATACGACCCAGGACCGTTGCGTGCGCATGAGGTGGAGATTGACGTTAAGTTTTGCGGCATCTGCCACAGCGATCTGAGTGTCATTGATGATGAATGGGGCATGACGCAGTACCCGGTCGTGGCAGGGCACGAAGTCGTGGGCACCCTTTCGCAGGTGGGCGACCACGTTCACGATCTTGAAGTGGGTCAGGTCGTCGGCCTGGGCTGGCATTCCGGCTACTGCAATGCCTGTGAGCCCTGCCACGCGGGTGATCAAAATCTGTGCGCAACCGCCCAGCCGACGATCATTGGCCATCATGGCGGCTTTGCCGACAAGGTTCGGGCCGATGCCAACAGCGTGGTCCCGATACCAGAAGGCATCGACCTTGCCTCGGCCGGCCCGCTGTTTTGTGGCGGGGTGACCGTTTTCAATCCCTTGGTCCAGTTCGACGTTCAGCCGACCGACAAGGTCGCGGTCATCGGCATTGGTGGGCTCGGGCATATGGCTTTGCAGTTTCTGAATGCATGGGGTTGCGAAGTCACGGCGTTCACGTCAAGTGATGACAAGATGAAGGAAGCACTGGAATTGGGTGCACACCACACGCTGAATTCGCGCGATCCCAAAGCGCTCGAAGCGGCAGCAGGACAATTTGACCTGCTCATTTCAACAGTCAACGTCAAGCTCGACTGGAATTTGTATCTCGGCACGCTGAAACCACGCGGGCGCCTGCATTTTGTTGGCGCCACCCTAGACCCGCTCGACATCAATGTGTTCTCGCTCATCATGGCCCAGCGCTCGATATCGGGCTCTCCGGTCGGAAGTCCGGCGACGATCGGCAAAATGCTCGAATTTGCCCTGCGCCATGACATCAAACCCGTGATCGAGGTTTTCAGCTTTGAGCAGATCAACGAGGCGGTTGACCGGCTCCGCTCCGGCAAGGCGCACTACCGTGTGGTGCTTAGCCGCTGAATTAAAGGTGTTCTCCTGACGAGGGCGGATATGCTGCCAGTTTCATGCACAAGAAATGCATTGAGCGTCTCCAATGTGAAAAAGCGGGGAAAGTGGATCTGCCGATGTCAGCGGTTGACGTCCACGATCACGCGGCCGCGTATCTCGCCGTTGAGCAGCTTTGACGCCAGGGGAATCATGT
>JAHJQI010000182.1 GCA_018819265.1 Alphaproteobacteria bacterium | reverse complement strand
CTCCAACGGATCCGGGCAATGAGTGTGCAGACGCTTCAACAAAGTGGCTTGCGTCCCGGCGTACTGCGGCGCGCAAGCCACCGGACACTCCAGGCTGGAATGCAAGGTGCCGTTCGAACGATCGCAGCGGTCGCTTGTCTTGTCTTCGTCTTTTGGGACGCGGACTGGTGGGTGCTGCGGGATAAAGTCGAACACATCCGCGCTGCGCTGTTCGGCGCATATCTCCCGCCCGAGTGCCGCGAGGATCCGACGCAATGCGTCCAGGACCCGAAGACGGGCCGCCTCATCGTACAGCCGCCGGCGAAAATCGGCGAGCGTTTGTCAACCGAATGCAAGGGACCCGAAGGTCTCAAGTTGCATTGCCAGCTGCACACGCTGTTCGACCACTTCAACAAGGAACTGTTCGAAGGGCGACTTCCCAAAGCGCTCATTACGCTTCAGCGCAAGGATGGGGCGGGCGGCTTCTATGCCCATCAACGATTCCGCAAGGCCGAGGGCGGACGCATCGACGAGATCGCGCTCAACCCGAGTCACTTCGCCGGCAGCTCGACGATCTTTTTGGCGTCAATCCTCGTCCATGAGATGGTCCACATGGAGCAGGCCTATTTCGGCAAACCTGGCAAGGGCGGTTTCCACAACGATGAATGGGGTCAGATGATGAAGCGCGTCGGGCTTCATCCCTCAAGTACGGGAAACTCAGGCGGCAAAGAGACCGGAACCCGCATGTCGCACTACATCGTGCCCGGCGGCCCCTTCGATAATGTCGCTCGCAGCCATCCTTTG
This sequence comes from Alphaproteobacteria bacterium, assembly GCA_018819265.1. Classification (GTDB taxonomy): domain Bacteria; phylum Pseudomonadota; class Alphaproteobacteria; order Rhizobiales; family Hyphomicrobiaceae; genus Filomicrobium. Next base: position 9,402 of record JAHJQI010000182.1, on the reverse strand, counting down.
CTGCAGAAGGATCGCTTGGCCTTTTATGAGTAGGCGCTGACTCAACTCAATTGGACTGGAATTGGTCTAATCGATCAATTCCGCTAACAAGACTTACTGGCTGCGACCCGAAACCGACGCTCGTTCCGCTCCCAATAGTCATCCTGGACTTTAGCACAGATTTTTTGTCTGAGTTAACGTATGTATTTTCGCACTTTGTCATCTAGTGTAGCGCACCTGACGTTTGGTACCCGCTTGCGGCTGGACTCGAAACCAAACTTCAGGTGCAAAAGCTACACTAGACTCATAGAGTTGCTGGTGTTCCTTATGGTTCTGACATTTGCTCGGAACTAGGCCGCAACGGGAAGCAAATGTCAGAACCGGAACACTAGCAGGCCGCTGAAAAACGTTCCAGTCGACGCGAGCAAGCGAATATGATTCCAATCGAGGCTCCTGCATGGAGGAGCCGATGCGCGTAGCAGATACCCAGAACGGCTCGCTATTCAGCTTCGTGAACCTGGAGGAGCGCATCCTGGCTTGAGGAGCGCGTGCCAGCGACGCATCCGCTGCGCGTTCTGACAGCATAGAACGCCTGCAGAAGCGAGGCCCTGAGCAGCCGCCGAGCGCGATCGCCAGATGCGTCTTGCCGGTGCCGCTGGGGCCGAGCATGACGACATTCTCGGCGCGTTCGACAAAGCTCAACTTTGCCAGCTCCTGGATCTGCGCCTTCGGTGCGCCGGTAGCAAAACCGAAGTCGTAGTCGGCGAGCGTCTTGATCGCTGGGAAGCCAGCGGTGCGCGCTAGCATCGTCGCCGAACGGGCGCGCAGCACCTGGTAAAGGAAATCGGCGTAGGAGGTGTCCTTGCGCTTGGCAGCATCCAATGGGGCCGTAAAGATCGGCCATGGCACCAAGCCGCAGCTCGGCGGCCAGCTCGCTGATACGTTCGTGCTGGAGATCGCTCATGCCGCCACCTCCAGCAACGCTTCGTATGTTGACAGCGGATGCTGATGGCCGATCACTTTGCGCGGCTGTGCCGCGTGACGACGGAGCGGGCGGTCCTGCCCTTGTGTCACCGGGCGTTGAATAATCCGTGATTGTGGGCATCGAAAATTCCCTAGCTGGCTCTTTTGCCTGACAGGGGTTGGGCGATCCCACCCCTGTCAGGCGCTTCGCCGCGATCCACCATTGGCGTCCGAACTGATTCGGACGGGCATGGCGCGGATGATCCAGCACGGCAAGGATGACATCACCTTGTTCGTGCACATCCTTGTTCCTCCGATAAGCGGATCAAACATCGGCGAAGCAATGGTGCTACCCCCTTATCGTCTTGAAGCAACTCGGCTATAACAAGTGCTTTTTCGACAGTATTTCGCAGTTCAACTGCCCACTTCGATTCTTCGTACGTAACCATTGAAATGAGTCCACTTTGATTCAACCTGAAACCAGTATCTCGGCAATTTCACTAGCGGGGATAATTTAGTTCGATGGTTCGGAATTTTACTGCATGATTCTACGTTGAAGCTTTGTGATATTGAGCGCAATCTCGATGCTTGCTCCTGCTCCATCAATCCAATCATCAATTTCCTGGCGGGCGCAATCAACGTTTTCAGCAGGGCTGTTCGGTGCGAGCATTGAGGTCCATCCGTGTAGAACGCGACGAAGCGCTTCTGAACTCCATGTCGCGCGGTCAAGACGGGCTGTGATTCTTCCTGTGTGCTCGATACACCACCCGGTCCCAATGAACGCGGCTAGAGCCGCGTTATCGTCGACGAGCGCGCGTGTTCGCTGCTCGGACCGGCAGGTGCGTTCATATCTGGCAATAAGGGCGGTCAGCTCCGGCAATGAAGGCTGTGCAGTGCTGCCTGCGAAAGATGGCTCGATGACGATAGCACTCGTTCCACAATGAGCCATAGGTAGGAGGTCGTGGAAGAACGCGCTTGGATTGGAGATGTGCTGAACGACAAACCGCAAGAGTATCAGGTCGAACTGGCCGGTTTCGGTGAAAGGCGCATGACCTCGGCGGAAAGAGATTCCGTTTGCGTCCCGCGCCTTCGCAAAAGCAATCAATTCGTTCGACGGATCGATGCCTAGGTATACCTTCGACGGGTCCTGTCCGGCAAGCTTGGAGAGGTACGCTCCATTGCCACAACCGATGTCGACGACGCGATGAGCTGATCGCCACTCTGGAAGCATCTTGATGTAGTCCAGCTCGAACTCCGCAAGCAAGTCGACTTGGTCGGTCAATAATTCATCCCACGATCGGGCAGCGTTGCTGAAGCCCGGCAGCGCAACGGCTGCCTCATTCATGGGAGACGAAATGAACGTTGTGTTGATACCAGTTGAGGTGATACGCTTTTTCATGGATCTTATCTCCTAATCAAGGACCATCATGTCGTCTGTGGATCGATACCTGCACGTTTCGGGAGAGGGTCCTCCCGTAGTGGTGCTGCACGGTGGACCTGGCTTCAATCATGCGTATCTTGTTCCTCATCTTCAGCGACTGGCAGTAGGTCGATCTCTGGTGTTTTTCGATCAGCACGACGGTGACTCGAACGAACTCAACCCCGGCGTATCGGCCGAGATGATTTTCTGTAAAGCCGGAGAAGTCCTAGATCGGTTCGCGTCGGCAGACCGGTTGAGAGTAATTGCCCACTCGTGGGGAACCATTGTGCTCCTTGGTGCTTTGCGCCAGCGTCCCCATCTTCGTTTATCGGGCTTACTGATTTCCCCTGTCCCGACCAATAGAGATCGGTTTGACCAGATGCGTATCAATCTTCTGTCGCGCTTTGGTCCCGAACTTGCCCAAGGCTTGGCGACCTTCGAGGATGGGAAACTGCAAGGACCAACCATCGAGCCGTTCCTTTCGCACTACGTTTCAAGACAAGAAACACGCTTGCCTGGGCTTTCGTTTGATATTTCCGTATATCGACAGGTTTTAGAAAGTCTTGGATCTTTCAATTTTAGTGCTGCACTGCCTCAAATCTCTAATTGCCACATTCTTCACGGCGCAGATGATTTCACCACGTTGGATCTGATCTCCGATCTCGTATCCAACTGTGCATCCATGACGTTGATGCCAGAAACGGGTCATTTTCCATTTGCAGAGCAACCGGAAGATTTTATTGAGCGCGCCCAGCGACTACTTTAGTTTTCACCTTTGTGACCCGGCCTGATTCCCAAGTTGGCGAGAAACGCAACCGACTTCATGTCGATTTCCTGCTTTCTGACCTCTTGCCAAAGAGCGCAGCTGGCTTCTCGAATATGGTCAGCAACAGCTTGATGTTGTTGCTCTGTTGCCTCGGCATGTGCGTAAACAAGCAGACGCAACAGCGCCAGATCATCGGACAGCATTTTCTCTCTCCCACGTAAGTTTTGACGCAGGGTTTTTGTTCATCTGCCCCGCTATCCAAGATTCGGTTGTTTCTACGCGGGCGTACAGAGAGATGAGTGATGTCGCGATTTCATGAGAACGTTCCTCATCCTGCCCCTCCAACGCGTGCGTCTGCGATGCATCCGTTATGAACGTATATCGATGTTGGCGCTGACTTCCCTCAACGACGGTCGCAAGGCAGGACAGGCTACCGGTGAATCCGGCAATGGCAGCATTGTCACCCAAGCCCTCGTCCATGCAATTTGCAAACTCTGCGCTCGTATAGGCGGACGGCCAAGCGCGTTCGAACACCATGTCTGAGCCGCGTGGGGTCAACCCGTCGATCCAGCCGGAAAAAAGTCCGGATGGGTTGAAGAGGTGGCCGCGCTGCGCCCACCTGAGAAATGCGACAGGAATGCGCATTGAGCGAGCATGACTGAGGAGACGTCGGCAGTTGACCAAAGCGGCTTGCGGATTTTGCAATCCTAGAGGCCGATCGGCGCAAACGTATTCCTTTTGAAGGTCTGCAAGGATCAGCAGCGGCATACTCGCGGCCTTCAGGGATTGCAGATTGATCACAGCCATATGCGCCTCAAGCAACTTTCGCCGACATGGCTGGACGGCGGAATCTTGAGGCATCAAGAATTCCTGGCGATTCCCACTGTCCTTCAGGGCGAATTAGCACAAATGGGTCAAGCCCCAACGTCACCGGACTAGCATGTGCGGTCACAGTGCATCGCATCTCGACATACTCGTAGTCTGAGAAACTGAACGATGATGTATCCATCCGGGAGAAGCCAAATTGCGACCAGAACTCGATCTTGTCTATTCTGGCGTGGATGTAGAGCGCGGAGTACCCTTTGGTGCGACACAATTCGATCGCGTAATTCACGATATCTTTTGCAACGGCAAGCCCCCGATGCTCGGATCGTACGGCCAATCGCTCCAATTTTGCGAAGTCGGCAAAATATCGAATTCTCAGACTTCCCGCAGGTTCGCCGGCGACCGTTCCCAGGATGTGTGTAGAGGAGAAATCGTTACCGTCAAACTCCTCCGAAAAGGGACATCGCTCTTCGCCGACGTAGACGGCTGATCGAACTGCGATGATCTGCATGAACTCTTCGAAGGAATGAACAATCTTTGTATTTACGACCGGACGGTTCGCTTCCTCTTGCCATCCCCCGCGCTCCCCTAGCCCTTCGTGTATTTGTCCGAAGCGGCGCCGGTAATGATGGAAAACAAGGCCGGCCTCTGTTTTTTCCTCGACAAATCCTAGCACCTGTAGGAATTGGACGCCGTCTTGTGTGGCAGCCCGGGCAATGAAATCCGTCCGCCGGTATGTTGGAGACTGCAGCTTGTCCATGACTAGGCCGAGCGCAGGCGTAAGTCCGCCACGGGCGTGCAGCGCCCAAACGTAGATCGCCGCAGGCCGCTGGTGTTGGCCAGACAAGAATTCTGGATTGGGGTTTGCCGCATCGAGTGTTCCTGACAACAATGCGAGGCGGCCGGCCTCGTTTAGCATCAAGAAGGCAACAAATCCCCCGACTATCGCTGTTCCGCTGCGCCGCGTCCGACGAACACCCCAAAATGAGTCGGGGTTCAGGCGGGCTACCGCTTGGATGACATCCGTGTTCGCCAAAATTGGCATCTCCGCCTTTGCCTGCTCAATAAGCCCTGCAATCTCGTGCGGGGTAGGCATGAAGACCGTCAGCGTAGAGCACAACCTCTGCGTGTTTAGATGGTCCAGACAGCGAACAGTAGGCGCGCCGTTTTGCTCGTCGACCGAGTGCTTTTCTGGCGAGTAATGCATGGTCAATTCCCTGTTGTCCCCCTAGATTGTCATCATCTGATCACAGTGACAGGCGGCAGGATGCCCAAAAAGCTACATCAGGGTGTTCCGTTTTTTGAACACCCTTCAATCGACACCCGACTTCCGCTCAACTGGGAGGACGTGCGAGTCTTTCTAGTTGTGGCGCGCAATTCCAGCTTTCGAGCCGCCGCGCGGGAACTCGGCCTGTCCTTCAACACCGTCCGTCGGCATGTCGAGTGTTTAGAGAGGCATACAGGAGGCCCGCTGTTGGCGCGGCATCCCTCTGGCATTGGACTGACCGGTGATGGCCTTATTCTTCTCAATGCGGCTCAAGAGATGGAAATGGCTGCTGAACGTGTCGTCAGGATAGCGAGGAAGGGTCATCCTACAGAGACAGGGCGTGTGCGTATTAACATCACGGAAGGACTGGGTACCTTGTGGTTAGTGCCACGTGCCGTCAGCTTCCAGAGAGCTCATCCAAATATCATTCTGGAAGCGACCTGTACATTTCGCGAGCCGGACCTTGTGCGGATGGAGAGCGACCTTTCGGTACAGCTTGTTCAGCCGAAGCAGTCTGATCTCAAGGTGGCCCGGATTGGCCGCATGCATGTTATGCCGTTTGCCTCTCCGGACTACTTGAGAATCTACGGGACTCCAAAAACACTTGATGAGGTTGCGAACCACAAAATCGTTGAACAGCTCTCGCCACAGCTCGATATTAGCGCTGTCGATCGCCTCTTTCCAGGCAAGCCTCGTGAAGGCTTCGTTTCCATCGTGACCAACACGAGTACCGCGCACCTTTGGGCGGTTGCCCATGGTGCAGGTATTGGAATGCTGCCGACGTATGTTGCAGCGCTCGGAGCAAATGTCGTTCCGATTGATCTTGGATTCTGCCTCTTCCACGACATATGGATGTCGTATCATCCCGAGATCCGTAAATTAAAGCGAGTATCGTTAGCCGTTGATTTTCTGAAGTCACTGTTCGACCGAACACGATATCCGTGGTTCCAGGATATTTTCGTGCACCCATCGGACTTTCCTGCGGAAGATGAGGCGAACCCAATTTCACGAGTTCATCTTCGGTTCCCATTGGGGAAATAAAGCCACCTTAACTGCATGTACGAACGAGATTTGGCCTCGTGTGTTGGCCTTGTGAGATAATACATTATCCCCACCGGGAGCGTCCGCTTGCTACAGAAGAATGGCTCTCGATGGTTCACCGAGCCCATTCTAAAACAATCGCTTCACTATTCGACGAACTGCAAGACGATTCCCCGCTGACGAGCCGTTTTCACAAAATATACAATTCTATTATCTCACGTTACTGCCAAGTGCAGACCCGACCTTCTTGCCAACCGTCTCGTTCAGTTCTTTGACCTGGTCGGCAACCAGATGCGCGTATCGCTGAGTCGTCTGGGTGCTGGCGTGCCCTAATAGACGGCCAATTAGTTGCAGCGACGCCCCCTGGGCTGCAGCGATGCTGGCAAACGAGTGGCGCAAGTCGTGGATGCGGACATCTTCGAGTCGCGCGAGCCTGCGAATTCGCCGCCAAGGCTTTTGCAGATTGACGAGGTGCCCGCCCTCACGCGCGCCAACAAGGACGTAAGGGTTGCCTGGAACAGCGGACAGAGTGCGCAAGAGATCGACAGCAGCCTCGTTGAGAAACACCGCTTTCTGCCCGGTCTTCGAATCCGGCAGCGAGATCAGCCCACGTTGCAGATCGATAAAGCGCCATTCGAGCGTCAGGATCTCACCAAGCCGGGCCCCCGTCAGCAGCAAGAGCCGGATTGCTGCGATCACGTAGGGGCTTTCTGTTTGCCGCTCGCTGAGGTCCTTGAGAACGTGGCCGAGTCGATCGAGTTCGTCGTCGGACAGGAAGCGCTGACGGGAAGCCTCGCGATATTTCTTGATATGTCGGCAGGGGTTGGAATTTGGCTCTCTCAACCCCTCGATCTCGCACCAGTTCATCAGCTTGGAGAGGACCGCAAGCGTCAGGTTAGCCTGTCGCGGGGTCGCCACCATGGCAGCGTGCAACCGGCTGACATCTGAACGCGCGATTTCACGCAAGGGGCGTGTCCCGAGTGCAGGCAGAATGCGAGCCTCGATGACGCGCGTATAGTGATGGAGCGTGCGCGCCTTGAGCTTGACCCCGTGTTCGTTCAGGAACTCGTGGGCAATGGCGTCGAGCGTTACAGCCGTCCTGCGTGCATGCTTCTTCTGCGTTGGATCCGCACCTTCTGCAATCTCACTCAAGAGCCGCAATGCTTCCTGGCGCGCCGTCGTCGGCGTCCATGGCGCGCCATGCTTGCCGATCGTGATCCATTTCAAGCGGCCGTTGATACGGGTCTGCAAAAAGTAGCTTGGCGTGCCGCTGCGCCGGCGCACACCGAAGCCACCCAACGTCTCGTCGCGCAGCGTCGTGCCTTCCGGCAGGCTGACAACGGCGGTGGCCGTGATACGACCAGATCGAGTTGCGACCATCTGATTTCTGAGCCTCCACGCGACGCAATCAGCGGTTCGCACCACCAGCACTGCGGCTAACACCGGGCTAACATTTTCATGCGAAATCGGGAAAATTCAAGGCGAAGATCGTCGCATAACACAATGATTTTGCGTAATCGTGCGTAGACGTATCGTCACAATTCAAATAACTCTTAATCAGCGGGTCGAAGGTTCGAATCCTTCATCACCCACCATAAAATCAATGACTTACGTGAAATCCTACCGTTAACGGCATAAACATAGCTACCATATAGCTACCACTTTTCGGGGCGGACGACTCCCTCAACAGGTGTCTCTTGACCGAGTTCCACAAAGCCGACCGTTCGACTTCGAGCGGCGATTCTTCGAAGGGATGTTGCGGGCTTGCGACAAGCTCGTCGCGCTGCGCAGCGCCGTTTTGAGATCTCGAACAAATCGGACTCCTGGCGGACCACTCGTAATCCGCGCCTCGCGTTGCTGCTGTGCTTCATCGATGGCGGCCCGCACGTCCGATGCGTCGAGTAACCCCCACGCGGCAAGTGCCCTGGTGATATCGACCGCATCGACAGAGAAGATCGGCCGCTGCTTTCGCGCTCCCGGATCGCGATCGATCTTCGGTGCAGGGCTGGGGCGCTTCCCCCAACTCCGCGCCGTGGCTGCGACGCCCAGGCTCGACAATTTCGCGTAGCTTGTCCGGTTGCCGACAACGAGGCCACGGCTCTTGGGCTCCAGCGACAAACCTTCCTCAGCCAGCGCGAACTCCAAATCGTCCCAGCCGGCACCATGTTCCAATTTCTCAGAAAGACGCGCGCCGAGTTCACGCGATGCTGCCTGGCTCCATTGCATGCGATCAGTTCGGGCACCGCGTCTGGCTGCATAGGTCGCCCGACTGTTGGGCTTCTTCGGCACCGCATCCGTAAGCTCCGGGTTGAAGGCATGGGCCGGGACAAACCGAAAGCCATGCTCACCAGCGAGCTGCCGCATAATTCGATCGAACAGTCGCCAGTCGTGCGACGGCTTCCACGTCTTGCCGCTGACCGGGTGGCAACGGTTGATCATCATGTGCAGATGCGCGTGCGGGGTGTCGCCATGCCCCATGATCAGGCACTGGTGCTCGTCGAGCCCAGCCAACTCCAGCGTGCGCGTGGCGATCGTCTGCATGACATCCGGAGTGGGGTGCTCGTCCAATCCCCAAGCGATCATCAAGTGATAGACCGGCTTAACCGTGAAAGGATTGAGTTCGGTGGCAGCCGCCATCAGCTGCGCCGCCAAAACCGGGTCGTCGGTCGGGAGATTGTGCGCCGTCGTCCAGGCCACACGATCGGGTCGCGCCTTGCCCGACTTCCCGTGAACCAGATAGTGCGCCAAAGCCAGAAAGTCGGCCGTTGGTTTCGTCGTCCGCGCCAGCATCAGCCCGCCAGACGGCGCGCCGAGGCCATCAGCTCATCGAGGCACGCCCTGCACTCGGATTCCAGATGGTGCAATCGCATTAAATGAGCTTCGCGGGCGATCTGATTGAGATTATTACCGAGCCATGGCTGCGCATTCCGGGCCATTGCGACCACTGATTCCGATTGATTGCGACCATGGATTCCGGTTGATCGCGATCACCGGTTCCGGTGATCGCGACCGGTCTGTGGAGAAGCGGGTTTAGGACCGCTGGATGATCCGAGGACGAGCCTAGCTTCGCCCCTTTTTGAAAGGGGGCGAGGATGGCTGGACAGATTATCCATGCGCAGAATACGTGAGGCGCTGCGGCTG
>JAHJQI010000181.1 GCA_018819265.1 Alphaproteobacteria bacterium | reverse complement strand
CTTGACGAAAGGGGCAGACGCTGACATCAACGAAGCCATCCAGCGGCACTGAAACCGCCGCCCTCCAACTGGTCGCGATCAATCGGAACGGATGGTCGCGATGCGCCGGAACAACCGGTCGCGATCACCGGAATGCGCACCTTAGCTGCGGTTATGACGCCAACGATGCCCACGATCTCTACGAATTGATAGTCCAGGTCGTGCTTAGAGATCGTATCTGGTTGGCCCCTGCGAAGAGCACCCTGCGATCTATCGACGTCATGCAACCGTGGCTTGCCAATGGCGCCGCTGTCCATTTCAAGAAGCGGGCACCCAGGGGAAATGCATCTCGGTTCTACATGGCGCGCGAACCGCATTTTTCACGTTTTGTTGGAACGGCACTGCACTTTGACATGCCGTGCTTCGTGACGTCTGAATACCGCAAGACTTTCGAGACAATTGCTGCACCGCTTGCCGAGAACGCCCTCTGCGATTCGGTCGCCCACTACACGCATATGACAAAGAGAATGCAAATGTCGATGCTGCGTCAGGGGCTCTCCCGGCCGCACCTTGTGAATCTCCGCATTCCTCCGCTGCCGTTCGAGGTAATCCGTCGCAGCGGAAATCTTCACGACATCATCGATCAAACGCTAGAAGTACGGCACCTCTACTCAGGCCTGAGGAGGGACCTCTCAGGCGTTTCCGCCATGCTTGCCGACCCTTCGCGGTCGCCCCGCCAGAAGCTAAAGGAAATTACTGCGCTTGAGCGCGGCTGGAAAAAGCTGCACCGGACGGCCGATGGCAGCATTGAGATGACGTTTGCAAAGTCGGCAGGGTATTTGGCCGAGCTTGCAATTGGCGGCGGCCAGATGTTGCTGAGCTTAAATGCGGGGAATCCCGAGCTTGGAACCGGTGGTGGATTCGGCCTCGCCAAACTAGCGTCGCGGCTCCCAGAGACGATGAACTTGGATAGGGCCGTATGGCGGCTGCAGCCGCTTAACCGATCATTCCGCTTGAACTGGGAGACTTCGGACCGGAAGATGATAACTCACCTCGAACGGGTGTTCGGTCGCCCGAGAATATGACGACAATTTCTCGCAACGCTAACTCTGGGTGGTCTGAGGGCACGTGCCAGTGTCTCCACTTGATCTACAGGACTCGTCGTGATCCACGTCGCTGTGGACGCGAACGAATGATGTGCAGACGAACGACATCATTTTTCATCGGCCTTGGCTCGGCAGCAATCTCTTGCTTAAGAGCAAGAATGAAGTCGCGGAAAGCTACTTTGAAAAACAGTGCCAGTATGGACTGACCTGGGCTGGTATGTATGGGGATTGGAGACGGTATCGTCTGGGGATAGATGTGCCGAATGAGAGTGACCGGGTTGTGCACACCCGGCCACTCCTATGCTCCTGAATCAGGAGGGTCGGTTGGGTGCTTCGCGGCCATCCAGCCGTTCTTGGAGCCAGTCCAATACTTCAGCCTCAACCCAGCCCACTCGATTAGGACCGATCTGTACCCGCTGGGGGAACTTCCCGGCCTTCTCCAGTCTGGCGATGTGTTGGGGTGAGTACAGGACCATCTCCTTAAGCTGACGCTTTGAAAGTAGCCTCATCACGATGTCTCCTTGATGGAAGAGCATCGCGATGCCCTAGGTTACGACAATACCCAGGCGTGATGAGCGTAAATGCTTCGCGGAAGGTTGACCAGCGGCGGAGGAAGCGAGGCCAGGCGCAATTTTTCGGCTGATCCTAGTGCCTATGACGTGCCTAAGAGCAGAAAAATGAGCGGTCTGATGTGTGCTAAGTGTTTGATTTTATTGGCGCACCGGAGAAGATTCGAACTCCTGACCCCCAGATTCGTAGTCTGGTGCTCTATCCAGCTGAGCTACCGGTGCTGATCGCGGCGGAACAATCGCTAGCGGTCCCTTTCGGGAGGCTGTCACCGCGAGAGCGCTCTTCTACTCGTTCATGACCGACAACGCAAGTCGTCGGTTACCGCATCGGGGCGAAGATTTTCGGCAAGCCCCGTCAGGCTTTCGGCTGACGGTCGGGGATGCGCAGGCGGAACACCGCACCGGGGCCGTTGTCAAGCAGTTCGAGGGTGCCGCCATGGGCCGCGACCAGCTCGTAGGCGATGGCGAGGCCAAGACCCGAGCCGCCCCGGCGCTGGGAGGACTGGAAGGCCTGGAACAGGCGTTCGCGGGCGCGCGGCGGCAGGCCGGGGCCATTGTCACTGATGTCGATGGCGACTTCGCCATTGTCGCGGATCGCGGTCACGCCGATCTCGCCATCCGTCACGGGAAGGGGCTGGGATTCGAGCGCCTGGAGGGCGTTGCGGCAGATGTTCGAGAGAACCCGGTAGAGGTGGTCACGGTCGGCGTCGATGCGCAGCTCGGGGTCGATTTCGATAATCAAGGAAATCGAGCCGTCCTCGCGCGGCAGACCGAGGCCGTCGCCAACTTCCTCGACGAGCGGACGCAGGAGCATCATTTCACGTTGCGGCGTCGCCTCCTCGGCGCGGCCGAATTTCAAGGTCGCGTTGCAGAAGTCGATGGCGCGGTCCAGCGAGGCGATCAGCTTCGGTGCGAAGCGCTGCACGGTCGGATCGTCGATGCCGGTCAGCCGGTCCGAGATCAGCTGCGCGTTGGCCAGCATGTTGCGCAGGTCGTGGTTGATCTTGCTGACGGCGAGACCGAGCTGTGCCAGCCGGTTCTTCTGCAGCAGCAATTGGGAAAGCTGGCGCTGCATGGCGGCAAGCTCGCGTTCGGCGACGCCGACTTCGTCGCCGCGTGACGAAGGTTCGATAATGCGGCTCGGGTCCTCGGGGTTTTCCGCAAAGTGCAGCATGTTGTCGGTAATGCGCATCATCGGGCGGACGAGCAGGCTCGACAATGCAAGATAGACAAGCGCCGCGGTGAACAGGGAGATGATGACCGACAGGATGAGGATGTTGCGGGCATACTGCCACAAGGCTTCCCGCATCGGGGATTCCGGGACGACGATCTCGATGAAATCGCCGGGTTTGCCGTCGAGCGGACCGGTGACGCGCAAGGTCCGGTCCTCGGTTCGCCCGAGGACGGCCAGCGCCTCGCCGATGAGATCGATACGCGCGGCGGTGGCCGAGAGCAAACCCATCTCCTGCATCGGTCGCTGGTCGTAGACAGCGTCCACCGTCATCGGCTGGGCCGGCGGAAGAACCATCGTGCGGCGGCCATCGCGTTTCCAGGAAACCGCCTTCACGGCGGCGGTTTTCAAGAGATCGTCGCGCAGGGCGGCTGGCACCGCACCATCGGGTGTACCTTGGGCTGCCAGGGCCGCCAGATGGGCGGACATGAGCCGGTCGTTGAGCCAGTTGATGCGATAATTGGCAACCGAGGGCACGAAGATCAGGACTTCGGCCAACATGACGAAGGCCGTCGTCAGCACCAGGAGCTTGAAGGGCAGCCGCAGCTGCTGCCATGCCGGCACGGTGGCGGTCTGGCGCTTGCGGGCGAAGAACGGCAGCGACGGGATTGAAAATCGCCGCACGGTGTTCAGCTGCCTTTCATCGACTTTTGCGGGCTCTTGTTGCTGGTCCATGACGTTTCTTGGGCTTGATCGCTCAGAGCGGTACTTCTCAGCAGCATACGCTGCGTCGACATCGTAGTGCGACGATCAACCCGAAGATTTCGAGTTTGGTTAGCGTGCCAACTCTTGCAAGTGTGGTTGCGCCCAACAGTATGCAAGTGATCGGCTCGGCAACTCGAGTCCCGGCGGACCTGGCAAGTGGTCCGGTGCCGGCCGGAAGGCGCCCGGCCGGCAAATGGCGAGGAGCCTCAGCCGAGCTTCGCCAAGAGACCGATGACCTTGCGGATCAACGGGTTTGACGTGGCGCCGGCGTAGAACTTGTAGGCGACCCGCTTGTTTACCTCCGACAGCGTCGGGTAGGGCGAAATCCACGCCGTCATGGCGCCGATCTTCAGCTTCTGGGAGACAGCCAGCGACCACATCTGAATCAATTCGCCTGCATGTTCGCCGACAATCGTGGCGCCGAGGATGCGGCCGTTCTTGTCGGTCACGACCTTGACGTGACCTGAGGTGATGCGCTCGGCCTGGGCGCGGTCGTTCTCGTGATAGGGCCAACGCAGAACGGACACCTTGCCGTGCTTCTCGATGGCCTGGTCCTCGGTCAGGCCGACATGGGCGAGTTCGGGGTCGGTGAACGTGACCCAGGGAATGATGCTCTCGTCGACCTTGGCGAAGGGGTGGCGGAAAAGCGCTTTGCGGATGACGATGCCGGCATGGTAGTTGGCGACGTGGGTGAACTGAAGGCCGCCGATGACGTCGCCGATGGCGTAGACGCGGGCGTTCGAGGTGACGAGCTTGTTGTCGACCTTGATGCCGCGTTTGTCGAAGGCGATGCCGGCGGCGTCGAGGCCGAGATCGTCGACGTTGGGCTTGCGGCCCGCAGCCATCAGGATATGGCTGCCTTCAATGACTTCTTCCTTCTCACCGACTCTGACGTGGGCGCGGATGTTGCCGGGGCCGCCATCGATCCGGGTGACGAGGGTGCCCTCGCGGATATCGACGCCCTCGCCGCGCAGGTGCTCGAGTACGACCTTGGTCATCTCGGGGTCGTCCTTGCCGAGCGCCTTGGCGCCTTCGAGGACGGTGACGCGGCTGCCGAGACGGCGGTGAGCCTGCGCGAGCTCCATGCCGATGGGGCCGCCGCCGACGATCAGCAGGTGATCGATCCTCGTCTGGTTGTCGAAGACGGTCTCGTTGGTGAAATAGGGAATGCCGTCGAGGCCGGGGATCGGCGGCACGAGGGGTGCAGAGCCCGTGGCGACGACGTAGCGGCGCGCCTTGATGCGGCGTTCGCCGGCTTCGACGGTGTCCTTGTCGATGAAGCGGCCGGCGGCCTCGATGACTTCGACGCCGAGTCCGGTGAAGCGCTCGACCGAGTCGTTGGGCGCAATCGCTGCGATGACGGACTTAACGTGATCGTGGACCGCCGAAAAGTCGATCGCCGGTTCGTGCGGGGCGACGCCGAAGCCGCCCGAGGAGCGCATCAGGTGGGCGCGCTTTCCGGCCGCGATCAGCGCCTTCGAAGGGACGCAGCCGTAGTTGAGGCAATCGCCACCCATCTTGTGTTTCTCGATGAGGACGACCTTGACGCCGAAGGCGGCGGCTGCGGCTGCGACGGAAAGGCCTCCGGAGCCTGCGCCGATGACGCAGATATCGCACTCGATCGTGTCCGTGCGCGGACCGTTGGCGCTGCGCGATGTGGGGCCGTCACCGGAGCCGGCGGTCGCGCTCCGCCCGGACGGGACGGTTTTTGAGAAGACGTCGGCAGTCTCATTATGCGGCTGCATGGCGGTTGCTCCACTTCTTGACGAGGACGGGGATCAGGGCGACCACGCCGATGGCGGCAAAGGCCAGGATGATTTCCTTACTGACGAGGGTGCCGGCGTCAATGGCATATGGGCAGGCGGCCTCGCCCTTCGCCAGAATGCAGGCGGCATGTTCAGCGTTGGTTTTTTCGATGATCGTTTTCAGCTGCGCGGCGGCGAACGAAAAAGCCATTGTTCCGGGAATGATACCGAGCAGGGTGCCGATCACGTAAGTGCGCAGCGGCACGCCGAGCAGGGCGGGCGCAAGATTGACGATGAAAAAGGGGAAGGCTGGAACGAGCCGCAGGAAGAGAAGGTAGCTCAAAGCGTTTTCCTGGAAGCCCTTGCGCAGATTATTGATCGCCGGTCCGGCCCTGGCGGCGAGCGTTTCGCCGAGTGACGTCTTGGCGACGAGAAAGATGATGGTGGCGCCGATGGTGGCGGCGATCACCGTCACCGGGCCGCCGATCTGCCAGCCGAAGAGAAGGCCGCCGGCCAGCGTCAGCGCCAGAGCGCCGGGCAAAGAGAGAGCCACGACGGCGATATACAGGGCCGCGTAGGCCAGCAGGGACAGGACGAGGTTTTGCGAAATGAAGCTGTTGAGGGTGCCGTAGTTACGGCCAAGCTGCTCAAGCGATAGGTACTTGTGCCAACCCATCGCGAACACCAGCCCCATCAGGGCGGCGATTACAATGAGCGGGGCCCAGGTGAGAATCGGGTTCGAAGCCGACCGGCTCACGGGTGCGGATGTTTCTTTTTCGACCATGATTTCATTCCATATCGCTTTTGGCGCGGCAGGTCCTAGGACCGGCGCTTAATGTTGTTGACGGACCAGTCGTAGAAGTAGCTATCGATGGATTTCTTGCCTTCGAGCTTGGATTCCAGGGCGTCGTTTGCGTACTTGCGGGCGTGATCGAGGACGCCTTCCTCAGAGCCGCCGAAGTCGGTCTGGAACCACTGGTAGATCGACGAGGCCTTGATCGTATCGCCTTCGACGGTGAAGCCGCGAGGATCGTTCACGTAGGCTTTGGCGGCGGCTTCCAACTGGGTGTCGAGCTTGGCGCCCGTGAAGGCTTCCTGGCCGAGGTTCGGGCAGCCGAACGACGAGCAGTTGACGGCATAATGGACGCGCGGGTCGTTGAAGATCGGGCGCAGTATCTGGTGTTCGATATCGTCGAGGCTGAGTTCGTGGCCCGCGACTTTCACGACCTTGGCTTTCCACGGACCGCCGAGGCCGGCGCTTTTCTTGATGAAGCCGAGAAGACCTTCACCGATCGATATCTCCCGGATCGAATCGATCGGGTAGTGGTCGAGCACGATTTCGATCGTCTTGGCGTTATAGAGGTTTGCCCAGTAGGCGAATTGCTCGTCGCGATTCAGTTGTCGCGGGTCGGCGGCTTGAAGCGCCTTGACGTAACCCTTGAGGACCTGATGGTCGTCGTTCTGCCAGACCTCGTAATCGACCCGGTTGACGCCGTCGCTGCCGGCTACGACGTACTTGGCTAGAAGTTCGTCCCAGGTCCGATGATCGAAGGCAGGGGCGGCATCGGCAGCGCTGGCGGAGAAGAACCGGGTGACGCCGTCATTGGCGGCCATTACGGGGGCAGATGCGGCGACGACCGCAGCAGCAAGCGTGGAAAAGGCTAAAATCCATAATCTTGTCAGCATGATCAGTCTCTATGCTCCAAAGGCGAGATTTCCGGGCCTTGCCCCGGGGCAGGGCACGTTCCGAGCCGACTTCCAGCGGAAGCGGATTAATGCGACCGGAGGGCTGCGAACGGCGCTAACATGGATCAGGTTCTTGAGGTTGAGAACTGCCTCTCAAGCGTTCGTGAAGCTTGCAATGCCATCGTGATAAGTCGTGATCAGGATATCTTATGATGGCTTGAAGCGCTTTCTTCGGGGAACGGCGCGATCTGCAAGGTGTGCGCGAAGTTTGACTTTGGCGCCATGCGGCCGTATAAGCCCGGCTTCGGTCGCTGCGATCGATTTCCGGACAATACCCATCATCCGCGCTGCCCCGACCGGTTTTGGAGGCGCGCTCTCAAGGTCAATCCGCTGGCGCAGGGGTTCAAGCCCTGCCGCGCGGCCCCCAAGTTTTCGGAGACGAGACGTGAAACGTACATACCAACCGAGCCGGCTTGTCCGCAAACGCCGCCATGGCTTCCGCAAGCGGATGGCGACGAGCGGCGGTGTTCGCGTCCTCGCACGCCGGCGGGCCAAGGGCCGCAAAAAGTTGTCGGCCTGAGGACGCCTGGCGTTTGCCCGGCGCGGCTGCAACTCGTCTCGTTACCCTCAAGAAGCGTTCCGAATTCCTGCGCATCCGGGGCGGCGTTCGCTTCGGCGCTGCCGGCTTTCTCATGGAAGCGCGGCCAAGATCGCTTGTCGCTGCAGGTTCCGGTGATGCCGCAACTCATGCTGCAAAACTGGCGGAAGACGAACCAAACGAGGCAGCCGCTCCGGCAGAGGAAGATGATAGAACCGTCATCGGCGGGGCCCGCTTCGGCTTCACGGTGACAAAGAAGATCGGCAATGCGGTGGTGCGAAACCGGATCCGGCGACGTTTGCGGGAGGCGCTTTGCAGCGTTGTCCGGGATCACGCTAGGCCGGGCTGCGACTATGTGCTCATAGCGCGTCAGCCTGCTTTGACGCAGCAATTCCAAGAACTTTGCGGCGATCTCAGAACGGCCTTTCAGCGCATCAATTCCGTGCTCGACAACCCGCCAAAGCGGGGGAAGGTGCAACCGCGTCGAACAGCATCCTCGTAATCGCAGTCGCGTATGGCAGCGAAAGCTCGTACCCGCTTTCAGATGTTCGTGAGTCATTCGCGGCAACCACATTGACGAACTTCTGAAAGCAGAGGGTACTAGTAGAAGATTGAATCTAGTACCGCTTTTCGATCAGAAGTCCCTGGAAGCGGTTGACTGATACGACACAGGGACTTCTGATCGGCGGTACTAGATGCCCGGCACCGTCGCCTGTATAGACGGTGCAAACCATGTCCGGCGCGGCGGGATGAAGTTGCCGCGATGCCGGGGCGGATAGGAAGGCGAGCCGAGGGCGATGAAAACTCAGAACAGCGACAACAACAACCTGCTTCTTGCCGTCGTTCTGTCGATGGCGGTGCTGTTTGTCTGGCAGATCTTCTTTCCGCCGCCGAAGCCCGTTCCTGCCCCCGGTCAGGAAGTTTCGCAGAACGTCGCCGGCGAGCCCGGGGCGGCCGGTGCTCCTGGCGTTGCCGGCGCTCCCGGCGCCGCCGCGGGCGGACTGCCGGGTGGCGTTGCTGCGGAAACGAGCCCGCGGGTCGTAATCAAGACGCCGGCGATCTCTGGGTCGATCGCGCTCAAGGGCGCACGGATCGACGACGTTCAACTCGTCGATTTCCACGTCGAACCCGATCCAAAGAGCCCGAAAATCAAGCTGTTGCAGCCATCGACTTCGCAGCATCCCTACTTTGCCGAGTTCGGCTGGCTCCCGCCGGCCGGCTCAACGGCGAAAGTGCCGAGCGGCAACACGCTGTGGAAGGTGGCAGAGGGCGCGGCCCTCACTCCG
The DNA here is from genome assembly GCA_018819265.1 of Alphaproteobacteria bacterium. Taxonomy (GTDB): domain Bacteria; phylum Pseudomonadota; class Alphaproteobacteria; order Rhizobiales; family Hyphomicrobiaceae; genus Filomicrobium. The sequence continues at coordinate 3,525 of JAHJQI010000181.1, read as the reverse complement.
CAAACGCCGCTGCTGCTGACCTGGGATAACGGCGAGGGGCTGGTCTTCAAGCGGACGATCTCGGTCGACGAACATTACATGTTCAACGTGTCGGATGAGGTTTCAAACCAGTCGGGCAACGATATCATCCTGCACCCCTACGCGCGTGTCTATCGTCACGGAACGCCAAAAATCGAAGGCTTCTTCATCCAGCATGAGGGGCTGATCGGCTGGCTCGGCGATGACCAAAGGCTGCAGGAGTTCACGTACTCCGGTCTCCTCGACGAAGAGAAGCGAAAGCGCTTCGAGAACGTGATTGGCGGCTGGATCGGCTTTACGGACAAGTACTGGGCGGCGGCGATCATACCGGATCAGACGAAGCCCTACTCGGCGCAGTTCTGGACGCCGAACCGCCAAGGGCCGGCACAGGTCGAATCGTTCCAGGCCGATTTCCAGCAGGCGCCGGTGACGCTCGTCAACGGCGGCACGGCGACGGTGTCGGCGAAGCTGTTCGCGGGCGCCAAGAAGGTCGACCTGATCGAATCCTACGAAAAGGAATTCGCGATCCTGGAGTTCAACTATCTGGTCGACTGGGGTTGGTTCTATTTCATCACCAAACCGCTCTACTACCTGCTGAGCTGGCTCTATCACATCTTCGGCAACTTTGGACTGGCGATCCTCGCCACCACGGTCATCGTCAAGGCGGCGTTCTTCCCGCTGGCAAACCGCGCCTACGTTTCGATGGCGCAGATGAAGAAGCTGCAGCCGGAGATGGAGAAGCTCAAGAAGAAGTTCCCCGACGACAAGCAGAAGCAGCAACAGGAGCTGATGGCGCTCTACCAGAAGGAAAAGATCAACCCGCTGGCAGGCTGCTTTCCGATCCTCTTGCAGATCCCGGTGTTCTTCGCGCTCTACAAGGTGCTATTCGTCTCGATCGACATGCGGCATGCACCCTTCTACGGCTGGATCAAGGATCTGTCGGCGCCTGACCCGACGTCGCTGTTCAACCTGTTCGGCCTGCTGCCCTACGATGTGCCGAGCTTCCTGATGGTCGGCGTCTGGCCGTTGCTGATGGGCATCACGATGTGGCTGCAGATGCAGCTCAACCCGGCGCAGCCCGATCCCACCCAGCAGATGGTATTCAACTGGATGCCGGTGATGTTCACCTTCCTATTGGCAACCTTCCCGGCCGGTCTCGTCATCTACTGGGCCTGGAACAACGTGCTGTCGCTGATCCAGCAGTATGCGATCATGAAGCGTCAGGGGGCGGACGTGCCACTCGTCGAGAACGTCAAGAAAACGTTCGCGGTGGTGACCGACCTGATCCCGAAACGTAAGAGCGAATAGCGCGGGTGGACCCGCTGGTCGGGTCCCCGCGGTCGCGATCCTGGCCGTTCGGAATGCGCTTTTAGAGGTGGCCCCCGGGCTTGCGGAGGCTGAAAGACATGCTGGACGACACCGGACTTTCCGCCGAACAAATCGAGGCCGGCGAAGCGCTGTGCCACCGGCGCTGGGGTTTCGTCAAAGGTGTGGTCGACATCAAGTTCCTGCCGGTTGCCGACAGGGCGGAGATTGCCTTCGCGGGGCGCTCCAATGTCGGCAAGTCGAGCCTCATCAACGCGCTGCTGCGCCAGGGCGGATTGGCGCGCACATCGAACACCCCCGGGCGCACGCAGGAACTCAACGTATTTGCGCCGGTTGCCGGCGAGCAGGCGCCGGAAGTCTATCTGTTCGACCTGCCGGGCTATGGATTTGCCAAGGCGCCGAAGGAAAAAGTCGATACCTGGACGAGCCTCGTCAAAGACTATCTGCGCGGGCGGCCGACGCTGAAGCGGGTGTTCCTGCTCATCGATTCGCGGCACGGCATCAAGCCGGTCGACCGCGAGATCATGGAGATGCTGGATATCTCCGCAGTCAGTTACCAGGTGGTGCTGACGAAGATCGACAAGATCAAGGTGCCGCAGGTCGAAGCGCTGCTCGCGGCGACGAGTGAAGCCATCAAGAAGCATCCGGCCGCCTATCCCGCGGTGATCGCGGTGTCGTCCCTGAAGGGCACCGGCCTTGCCGAGTTGCGCGGTACGCTGGCGCGGGTTCTCGAAATCTCGTAGCGAGCGATTAGAGCCGCAGCAGGTGAACCTACTCTATTGCTGCACGAGGGCGCGCAGCAGCGGTTCCATCACCGTCCAGATCTGGGCGCCGAACTGGGCGAGAAGGCCGCCGAGCACGGCAGCGGCTGTCCAACCGACGAGCCGTTTTGCGAGGGCGATATAGTTCGCCGACACCTTGATTTCGATGATCTGATCGGGGAGCGCGGTTTCGGCGGCAAGGCCGTCGGGACCGACCGTTCGCGCGGAGACGATGAGCTGCAGACGGCGCTTGCCGCGCAGCTTCGGCGTTACGGTCCAGCGCCAACGGGCATAGTCGTCGGCCATCAAACCGAGAGCGTTCTCGATCCATTGCGTTTCGGGCGAGGCGGTCTCGATGAAGAAGCCGCCTTGGGGCGCGCGCAGGCGCACGCTCATCGCCTTCGTCACCTGGATGTCGTGCCGGTGAGTGGTGTTGAGATCTAGCCCCTCCGAGATCGCCTTGACCTCGGCCTTGGCGATGCGCACCTCGACCGGCGAGGAAATGCCAACGCGCATGCGGCGCGGCACGTTCTCGATCAGCTGGCCCGGCAGAACCGTCGGCGAGTTTCCAGGTGCGGGCGCGCGCACGCGGTTGCGTGCGGGCCGTTCCTGCCGATCGCGCGAGGAAAGTTCGCGCTGCGGCGGTGGAGCGCGTTCGGCCTGCTGGCGCGCACGGGTGTTCGCTTCGAACACCTCCGCGGGCGAGGGCAGGGGGGCTTGATAGCGTGGTTCGTCGCGCTGTCCCGGTGCGCCGCTCGGTGGTTCGGTCCACGGCGGCTCGCGTCGCACGGGCTGGCCGGGAGACGCTCCGGCGCCGCCGTAATCGGCGAAATTGCGATCGGGCGCGGGGTGATGACCTGCCGGGACGGGGGCCGGGGGCCATGACGGCATGCCGGGTGGAATCGGCGGCGGTGCGCCGCGCGGGCGTGAACCGGACGCCGGCGGCGGGCCGGAGGGCGGAGGTGCCCAACCCTGGTCGCCCTGTGGCGCGGGCGCAGGCGGCGGGCGCTGCGGCGGGGGCTCGGGTGGCCGCTGCGGCGGAGGAGCAGCCGGAGGCTGGATGTCGCGCTGTACGGGAGGCGGCGCGGACGCGGGCGGGTGGACTGCGGCAGGCTGAGCATCTTCATAACCGAACGGTTCGGGCGGTTCAGATTCCGCCCGATCGACGTCTTCCGCCTGAGGGAAATGCAATCCATCGGCTTCGGCCGAGACCGAGTCTTCAAACACCGGCGCGGGAGGGTGTGCCTGCTCAGGCTCCTGGTCCAACACCAGGGTGTCATGCTGCGCGGCGGGCGTCGGGTCTGCAATGCTCCCGGCAGCCGCTTCGGCCGACTTTCGCGCGGCAACCTGATCGCTGTAGCCGGCGGCCTTGCGGCTGGCAATGCGGTTGCGGGCCTCGGCAAGGAGGTCGCTGGTTTCG
>JAHJQI010000180.1 GCA_018819265.1 Alphaproteobacteria bacterium | reverse complement strand
GTGCTCCCAGCGCACGCGGTCGGCGGACATCGGGTTTTCCGGCGGGGCTGCCTTGGCGTTTGCCGGCGCGAGCAGCGCGTCCGTCACTTCGTCGGCGTCCGCTGGTTTCGCGAGATAATCGACCGCGCCAAGCTTCACGGCGGTGACGGCGGTGGCGATGTTGCCATAGCCGGTCAGGATGATGGCGCGGGCGTTTGGGCGGACCTTGCCGAGTTCGGCGAGCAACTCCAGGCCGTTGCCGTCTTCGAGGCGCATGTCGCAAACGGCGAAGGCGGGCGGGTCCTGGCGTATCAGGTCGATGCCTTCGGCCACCGTATCGGCCATGCGGACCTTGAAGCCACGCTGCTCCATCGCACGCCCCAGGCGCTGCAAAAACGCCTTGTCGTCGTCGACGATTATGAGCGAGGCGTCCTCGGGCAGTTCATCCTGCTTAAAGGAAAGATCTTCGTCGTTGTTTTCCACGGTCCTCGTCCTCTTTAGAATTGCCTGAGCATAGCGATTAGGCGGCTCAGGCCAAGTCCTTCGTCAGTCTAAACAAATCCCATAATGAATGGCGCGTGGCATCACTCGGCCGCCTGACGGGCTGCAACATTGTGAGCGCGCCAGCCGTCAGGCACGGCAAAAGCGTCGCGCGGCCACGTCAGCCGGACCTTTGCGCCGGTCGCAGGGGCTTTGCGGTTTTCGAGTTCGACAAAGGCTCCAGAGCGTTCCAGCAGGGTCTTGGCGATGAAGAAGCCGAGGCCAAGGCCGGAGGCCGCCTTCGAAGCCTTTCCGGAACCAGCCCCGCGCGAGGTCACATACGGATCGCCGATGGAGTCGATCAGGTCAGGCTTGAAGCCGGGGCCGTCGTCGACGATTTCTACGGTGACCTTGGTGCCGTCCCAACGGGCGGTAATGTCGACCTGCGACTTGGCGAAATCAACGGCGTTCTCGATGATGTTGCCAAGCCCGTAGTGCAGCCCGGGCTGACGCAGGCCGACTGGCTCGGCGGCAGCTTGCCCCTGAGCGCCTTCGACCGGCGAACCGGAGATGTCGAGTTTCTTGCCGAGTTCGCGGTACGGGGAAGCCGCGTCGCTCAGCACCTCGATGATCGACACCGACTGGTGCATCGGGTCCTGGGCGTCGGGCGTGCGGGTCAGCTTGCGCAGGATTTCCCGGCAACGGTCCGACTGCGACTGCAGCAGCGCCAGGTCTTCTGCGTGCCTATGGTCGGGACCCAGATCGCGCTGCAGTTCGCGGGCTATCAGATAAATCGTGGAAAGGGGGGTGCCGAGTTCGTGGGCGGCGGCGGCGGCGAGACCGTCGAGGGCGTGCAATTTCTGTTCGCGGGCGAGGATGAGTTCGGTCGCGGCCAGAGCAGCCGACATCTCGCGGCCTTCGTGGGCAAGCCGGCGGACGTAGAAGGCGACGAACAGCAGCCCCGTGCCGACCGACGTCAGGATCGCCGTCTTGTAAAGCAGCGGCAGCTCGAAGCGGATGCCGTCATACCAGGGCATCGGCCAGTATTCGTACGTCAGTCCATAGGTGGCGAGCAGCGTCAGGGCACACATCGCCGCGGTGTAGACCACCGGAAGGGTGGCCGCCGAAACGATGCAGGGGGCGACAATGAGCATGACGAAAGGGTTGCCGATGCCGCCGGTGAAATACAGGAGCACCGCAAGCTGCAGCATGTCGTAGGTGAGGAGCGTCGCTGCAAACGGGGCCGTCAGGCGATGGCGCGGCGGAAACTGGATGACGAGGAAAACGTTGAGCCAGGCCGAAAGGGCGACGAGCGCCATGCAGTAGGCCAGCGGCAGGTCGAACCCCAGCCAGAAATGCACAAAGCCCAGCGTCAGCAGCTGTCCGGCTACGGCGATCCAGCGCAGGCGCACGATGGTGGCGAGGCGGACGTTGCGGCCGATGTGGTCGCGCACGCCGGGGAAATCGATCATCGAGGACTTGTTTGGCACGCTGTGTCTCTAAGGATTCATGGACAGGGAGGCTTTGACTTTCTCGCGGAACACCCCAGTGCACGGTTAGCCCTGTCGGCAGTCCGCCGGACCATTGATACAGCATGTGGAGCGCCCCTTGGGAAGGAAGGCACGCCAGCGCACAGGCAGCAGCAACCGACCATCCGGACCTTTCAGGTGCCTGCGTGAATAACGTTCCCTCGACAACCCGAATCAGGGCAAACTCGGGAATCAAAAAAAATCAGCCGCAAGCAACATAATGGTGGTGCGGCACGGAGTCACAAGGCATTTGTCGCAGGGAGTACGGGGGAAGACGACTTTCCAGATCGGGGCTTCAGTGCCGCATTGCTGCTGCAATGAAGCCTCGACGCGCTAGGGGGACGGCAGGCGGTGCTCTATCATTGGTACGAACTCAGCCACGCGGCGGTGCGACCGGCGCGGGCGGCGGCAGGCAATACACAGGCCTTTTTCGAGAACCCTTTCAACCCGCTGGCGCACACCTCGATGGGCCGCCATGCAGCCGCAGCGTGCGAAGTCTTCGAGCGGACCACGCGGCGCTACGGAAGACCTACCTTCGGTATCGAAACGACCCGCGTCGACGAGCACGAGGTGGCGGTCCGCGAAGAAGTGGTGTGGCAGCGGCCGTTCTGCCGCCTCGTCCGATTCGAGCGAGGCATCAGCACGGCACGCGCGAACCAGGATTCGAAACTG
>JAHJQI010000179.1 GCA_018819265.1 Alphaproteobacteria bacterium | reverse complement strand
TGTGGCTTAGACTCTTGAGTTCGTCCATCGGCTCAGTTCCTTCCGCATGCGTGGTTGCAAACGGTTGGAATTGCGTCGATGGACCGCCGGAAACGTCAAACTGTTACTGCCTCCCCGGCAGAGCCGGGGGGTCTCCTGCTGATGCTAGTGTCCCTTATGTCTCCGAAGTTCGCTCGAGTGGTTGCCGCAGAATGGAGGCGAACTTCGGAGACGGGACACTAAAATCGTGTTGGGCGGGATCCCTCCGGATCGCGGGGTCCGCGCTACGTCGATTGACTGCAACGTGTCGGCCTATCGTGCGCACCAGACTTTACCGGCGCGATCATGATTGCGCCGGCTGTCAGAGATTGCAAGGCTGGATCGGTGATTGGAGCGAGCTCGCTTTCGGCTTCGTTCAGCGGTCGCCGGGCCAAGTGTACTTGCCGCCGCCAGCAAACGGCCAACCATTTGCCGAAGATGACTTTCGCCTGGTTTTGCGGTCGCGGCGCGGTTTGGTGTCCGAGATCGCGCGTGCGTTTGCGGCGGGGCGGGGCGAATAGCTGACTGTTTCGGCGACAGCGCCCTGGCGGTCTGCCAGTTCGGCTCCGGGAGCTGCTGCATTTGCAATCGCGGCCCTGATACCGCTCATTGCGGCATTGTCGGTGCCGTCTTCTGGCGATGCCCCGCCCGCGGCGGGTCCAGCATCGGCATTCTCCTGCGGGATATCGCCGCCGGTTTGCGCGCCAGCGGTTTCTCCTGAGGGGTCTGCTGAGCGGGCGACGGCCGGCTCGCGGAGTTGCCTGGCGCGATCCTCGTTCAGTCGAAGGATTTCCTCAGCGTAGGCGTAGCGGTTGTGACGGGCACGTTCGGCGGCCGTCCACGGCATCGGCCGGCATGCGCAGCCATCGATCAGCTTCTTGCGATAGACGAACGCCCTGTCGAGCTGATCATAGCGGCGACCCGTCAGGTCGACCATCGCGGCCATATCCTCGGAATCCCTGGGCGCATAATAAAGCTTGCCGCCGCTGCAGCGCGCCGAACACGATTCAGCATCCTTGCGGAACTGGCCGCGCGAAGTGGATCCGCTGATAGGGAAATAATAGCCGTCGCAAGAGCGAACGCAGATTGTGCGGTAGGCGCCAGGGGAAAACGACTGTCGCGGCTGTCCCTGCGGGTCCGCGTCGGGTGACCAAGGCAAGTTACCTTCCCGGCGGAGCGGGCTCGGCGTCACGGTCGGTTCAGACGCAGGCGCCGGTTTTGGCGGCGCACTCTTGAAGAAATTTCCAAACAAGCTTTGGAACAGCGATTGGGCGCCGGCCTCCGGCGCGGCGGCACAAGCGAGAACGGATGCGAGAAGGATGCTCGCGCGCCATTGACCTGAGTTAAGCATCATTCACTTTTTTTTGGAACGCAGAACCAACACTGCGCGGGAGTATCGGCCGACAAAGCGAATAATTGCTGAACGCTGATTGAATTTCGTGCGATTCCGATGCGTACGCGATCGGTCTTCGCGAGTCCGTCGCATCGATTGTCGCTTCAGTTATGCGGATTGAGATTGCGCATCAGGATATCGGTGGCCGTCGGCTGCGCACTGTTGCCAGGAATTTCAGCAAGCTGGGCGAATTCGGTTTTCTTCGCCGGATTGAACTGGCCAGCCGCCGGGACCAAGGAAACGAATCCGAATGGTAGTGGAATGTTCGGCTCGCCAGCGGCGGCAAGCGGGTGGCCGCTGCCGATCGGGCGTGGCGCGGCCATCGCTGTTGGCGGCAGGTCCAACGCTGCGAGAATTTCCGTCCGCTCCAGAACCGCAGCGATGCGGGCCGATCTTTCTTCTGCGACACCAAGAAGCGCAACCTCGTTTTCCGTCGCCGCACGAGCCGGCAGCACCGGCACATCCGCAGCCGATTCGCGGACCAGCTGCGGCTCATGTTCGCCAGCGGACCGGGTCGCCGGGAGGGATGGAACAATTGCAGTCGCTGAAGCGTCGCGCAGTTCGACCGGCGACGTCCCGTCGTCAACGGCTGTAATGGTTCGCGACGGCATGGCATCATTCTTCAATACCGCGAGCTGCGCGAATTGCTGATGGCGCTGCCGTGAAGCCAGGGTCCAGGGTTGGGACCAGCAACTGCACTGCGCATCATAGGTGGTCTGGAATCTGAATGCGGTGTCCAGTTCGAGGTAGGCACGACCGGCTAGACTGCGCATCTGCAGCGGGGTCTCGGTGCCGTTTGCGTAGACGTAAAGGCGCGCTGGCGATCCGCACTGCGACCGGCACTCTCGTTCGTGAGCGGCGAACTGAGCGGGTGTGGCCGCATAGCCGATGGGAAAATAAGAGCCGTCGCAAAGACGGACGAAGACTGTTTTGTAGGTCGCTCCTGGCGCCGCCGACGCCGCGCTTGAGGTCGATGAAGGTAGGACGGGATAATCGTCCGTGCCCGTGATTTTCATATAGGCAAGCAAACGGTTTTGCGAAGCCGTTCCCACAACGTCACTTTGCGATGCCTGTTCGAGCTTCGGGACGATGCGTTCGGAAACCGGAGAGAGCAGGCGGCCGTCGAGGCGATCGGGGTTGGCTGTCAGCATGCCGGCAGCATGTGCGACCGGGGAGCGTTGCGGAACATCGCGGTAGAGCGCGTTGAGCAGCGCAGCGACGAAAAAGCCGGAACCTGCCAGCAGCACGACGATCAGCAGAGCGAGTGTGCGCTGGCGTCCGATCAATGGACGCGCTGTAGCGGTAAACTGCTCTCGGACGCGCAACATGGGAACTTTCTACGGACTGTGACGACTAATACGTTCGTATACTTCCTACCTGCCGCGCCCCGGTCAGGCAACCCAGCTTCCTGAATTTCGACTGGAGAATCAGTTTCTTTTGGCCGCTGGTTAATCGACGCTGCGGAAACAACGCGAAGCGGGCGATCAGGTTCCAGATGGCATTACTTCATGGTCAGCACAATCTTGCCGACCGCCTTGCGCTCGTCGATCTGGCGAAGTGCCAGCGCAGCGCGTTCGAGTGGGTAGGTGCTGTCGACGCGCGCCTTCAATGTGCCATCGGCGACCCAACCCAGTACATCGGACATATTCGCTCGATGGCCAGCCGGATCGCGCCTGACGGACTCGCCCCAGAAGACGCCGATTGCAGACGAACCTTTCAGCAGCAGAAGATTGAGCGGGATCTGCGGGATATCGCCGGAGGCAAATCCAACGACGAGATAGCGGCCAGCCCATGCCAGTGCCCGCAGCGCCGGCTCGGTGCTGGCGCCGCCGACGCAATCGTAGACCACGTCGACGCCCTGGCCGCCCGTGAGGTCGAGCAATCCAATTTTGAGATCACCGGCAGAGTAGTCGATAGTATCGTGAGCGCCATGGCTCCGGCAGACTTCAAGTTTTTCCGCACTCGAGGCGACCGCGATGACGCGAGCGCCCATGGCGGCGGCCAGTTCGACCGCAGCCAGGCCAGCGCCGCCCGAGGCCCCAAGAACCGCAACCGATTCGCCCGGCAACAGCATGGCCCTGTCGCGCAGGCCGTGAATCGCGGTGCCGTAAGTGATGCTGACTGCGCTGGCAGGTATTTCGCCGACGCCGTCCGGAATGCCGATCAGTCTTGCCGCGTCGACAGCGATTTTTTCCTGGGCGCCGCCCCAGCCGATATAAGCTGCGACACGATCGCCCGGGCGCCAGCCATCGACGCCGCGGCCGACCGCCTCGATCACTCCGGCGATCTCGCCGCCCGGCGAGAATGGCAGGTCAGGCTTGAACTGGTATTTTCCGCGGGTGATCAGTGTGTCAAAGAAATTGAGGCCACAGGCCGCGACGGCGACCAGAACTTCGCCGTCGGCGGGTGCAGGATCAGGCAAGGTCACAAGCTCGAGGCCGGTGGGGCCGGTCAGGGCATTGCAGACAACCGCCTTCATGTGAAACCTCTCTATTGCTTCGCTGACCCCAATTCAGACCTTCAAACCGCCAGGAACCGATATGTCCAAACGAGGAATGAACGTCCAGGCGACGAACTGGCCACCGATGCCGCGCGGCTACTTCGCGATCGGCGCGGAGCGCATGTCGAAAGCCTTGAACCTCGGAAACCTGATGCGCTCCGCGCACGGTTTCGGTGCGAGTTTCACTTTCACCATCGGGGCAACATATCAGGCGCTGGAGGCTGCTGCCGATACCTCCAAAGGGCGCAATCACCTGCCGCATTACGATTGGGCCGGACTTGACGAGATGGCCTTGCCGCAAGGCTGTCAGCTGGTCGGAGTCGAGCTGATAGACGAGGCGATCGACCTGCCAAGCTTCCGTCATCCGATCCGTGCAGCCTATGTGCTTGGTCCAGAACTCGGTTCGCTATCGCCACCGCTCATCGAAAGGTGCGACCATGTGGTCAAAATCCCGACGCGGTTCTGCGTGAACGTCGCGATGGCGGGCGCCATCGTCATGTATGACAGGGTCAAGTCGCTCGCCCGCTTTGCAGACCGGCCGATCCGGCCGGGTGGTCCTGACCTGGACGAAACACTCCGGGGCGTGACAAATATGCCCGAAACCACACCGATTCGCGGCCAAGGGTGACAAGATCGCCCGATTTTCTTTATACGGGTGGCTGGCGGATCAATTCGAAATTCTAAAGGACGGTGCACGAACCCATGATCACTCCGGACACGAGATGGATGAAAGCGGCAGCGTTGGCAGGTGCGCTGGTCGTTGCGATCGCAAGCGCGGCTTCGGCTGCGACGCTGGTGAAGACATATCGCGACTGGAGCGTGTTCTCGCACGAGGACTCCAACAAGAAGATCTGTTTTGCGGCTTCCCAGCCCAAGGACAGCACGCCTGAAGGCGCCAACCGCGAAGGCGTGTTCTTCTATATCTCGGCGTGGCCCAAGGACGGGGTGAAGTCGGAAGTCAGCGTGCGGCTCGGCTATCAGATCCAGCAGGGCAGCACGGTCAAGGTCAGCGTCGGCGAAGAAAACTACGACCTCTTCGCGAAAGACGACAAGGCGTTCGTCGCCGATCCAACGCAGGAACTGAAGCTGATCGAATCGATGAAGCGAGGCTCGACCCTGAAGGTCGAGGCGACTTCAGATTCCGGATCGGCAACAGCCGACACTTACTCCCTGATCGGCATCTCGGCCGCGCTGAAGGGACTTTCGGAGACCTGTCCGTAACCCCGGCGTTCGGTAAATATCCCCCGGCAAAGCCGGGGGCTTTAAGATTGGGGCCGCCCGGGGCGGCTTGCGGGGTCGCTGACGCGGCCCCTGAGTTTTGTGCCACCTGAAGGTGGCAGGTCAGCGCCAGAGGTTCAACTGCTCCAGACGCT
>JAHJQI010000178.1 GCA_018819265.1 Alphaproteobacteria bacterium | reverse complement strand
TCGCCGTAGGAGACCTCGACGCCGATCGAGCGGCGGGAGGCGAGCGCCACCACCTCGTCGGCGGGAAACTTGCGGTCGGCAAGCACGTCCAGCATTTCGCGGCCCACGTTGCCCGTGGCGCCGACAACCGCAACCTTGTAGCCCATGTCCAAAATCCTTGAGTTCGACTCGAATGCACGCTCATACCCGGGCAAAGCATGATGCTTTTCTGCAAAGGCTCGAGCCGCCGTCGTAATTCGGTGTAGCCGGGCACAATTAGCGCCTGTGGGGCTGAGGTTCAAGGAGGCTTCGCAGCCTGGGGGTTAATTCGGCATGCGCCCTTCGTCATGCCCGCGACCTTGGCGGGATTGTAGGGTGGATTAGCGAAGCCTAATCCACCGATGGCAATCGCATTCGTTGCATCCATAGCGGCGGGTTACGCTTCGCTAACCCGCCCTACATGTTCCTACATGTTCCGCTTTTTGAATCCACCCGCCTTGCTAGTACCGCCGATCAGAAGTCCCTGTGTCGTACCAGTCAACCGTTTTCAGGGACTTCTGTTCGAAAAGCGGTACTAGATTCAATATTCTACTAGTACCCTCTGCTTTCAGAAGTTCGTCAAGGTGGTTGCCGCGAATGACTCACGAACTTCTGAAAGCGGGTACTAGCTTCCGTAGCGACCAAGGCCCCCGCACGTGCCGCACCTACCTTCGTCATCCCGCCGAAGGGCGGGATCTGGCCTCATCACGGCCGTCGCGGGGTTGGTGTCGAAAGCGAGTCCCTCGCCAACTTGAATTCCCGCCCCCCGAGCAGGTCCTGCGACCGGCTTACGGCGGTCACAAAGCCGCGCCTCCCTTGGCGCAGCGTAAGGAGGAGTACCGCATCGATGGGGTGTCTGGTGGAATGCCGGTGGCGTGCACCGGATCGTTTGCGGCCGGTAGTCGTTGCACTTGCATTCATCGCTTCCGGCGGACTGGCGCTGAACGCCGTCGCGGATGACTTCTGGATGGCGGGCGAGGACCTGCGGGCGACCTTCGCCGGGGTAACGATCGACGGCCACTATGCCGATGGGCGCCACTTCACCGAACGCTATGGCAGCGACATGGCGCTCGATTATTCCGAGGGCCCGCGCCAGGCGACGGGGCACTGGTCGGTTGTGTCCGGAACCTTCTGCACGATCTATGAGGGCGATCCCTCGGGCGGCTGCTTCCGCGTGGCGCGTGTCGGGTCGAACTGCTTCGAGTTCTATTTCGTGGCGCGGACCGAAGACCAGGTTCGGCGGCACCAGGACGGCAAGCCCGGCTGGACCGCGCGCGGCTGGGTCAAGGGGCGACCCGCGACCTGCCGGGATGAACCGATTGTGTGAGGGGGCGGTGCGCTGGCCGTGTCAGCAGATCGTGAAAGCCGCCATTGTTCAGGAAGTGTGACGCGTAAAGATGGGGCATGAGCGAACATACGGCGCTGCTCGAATGCTGCGTTGCACACAGTCCCATCCATACAGGAGCGGACTTGGAGACTATCAGCGGTTTCATGCGCTAGAACAGGGGAAGTGGTTTTCTGCTCTTGAAGTTAATTCGAACGATTCACTTCGGCAACTCTAAAGTAACGTCAGTATCAGGACAAACAATCGCCGACGATTTCTGGGGACCGATCGCCAATGATTTAGGGCTGCGCGGCCGGCTTGCACTGTCAGGGAAGCGTCAGATGCGGTGACCCGATACAATGGATCATAATCAGCACTGTGCCGCTTTTCCTGAAGATCGATGAGCGCTGATGCTACAGCAAGTAGATCTGCTCCGAAACCACCGTTTGGCTCAAACGGCCTGTACTTCGCTCCAAGCGTGGTTTTCGAAAGTTCTTCGCACAAGTTTGCCAATTGCCGATGAGGCACGCTCCTGTAGGCTAGCGAGTATTCGACGGAGTTGCGCCGCGCGCGGCCCGCCAGCTGATCTGCAACATCCACAAGGATCGCATGAAACAGGGCGTAATACGTAGTTGAGACTGCACGCCTTAGGTCAGCTTGCCTTGGTGCACCGTTAGCTGGGGGACGAGCGAGCTGCTCAGCCTGCTCGATCAGGTGATCGGGGTTCAGCAGCGTCATTGGTCATCGTGGATTAATTCATCTTCGGTCGCGTATTGGAGGATGGGCGAACCTTCTACTCCCATTTTGGAGAGCGCCTTTTGTATGCGGCCTGCTGCCGCCAAACTCAGATCACCACTAATACGCGGTCGCGCGGTCGGTCCCAGGATGACAGTCACCTTGAACGTGTTCCTACCACGGGAGTCGGTCGAGGCTACATGCTCTACGCGTACTAGGTTGGCTTCTCCGAGGACTGCAGAAAGCGTGGCTCGAAGGATGCGATTGAAGGCGTCCGTGGGCGATACAGGAGAGCGATAGAATCCCGCCGGCCAATCAGGCGGCCGTTCCTCGTTTGGGGGCACTTCTACAACAATGTGCTTAAAGCCAAGGATGGACAGGTCCCGATCCGACGATCCAAATCTAGGCGTGTGAATGTAATCAGCAACCCTATCCTTTGGCTGCAATTCAAATAGTTCAATAGCGTCATTCAGACTCATCGATGCCCAAGGGCCGCCGCGCGTGGGCTCCCTTCCTTCGTACACGGGCCAAATGTCAGCCATCACAACCTCGAGTCAATGCTATCACTGCCTCTCTATCATGGTGGATGTAGAGTAGGCAAACACCGGCGGGAACGGATATGTTCAGAATGGCTATCGAGAGTGAAGCTTGAGCCGACTGTCTGGTATCGATGGTGTTGTACCAACACTCCAGTGTTCATCGGACCTCCCAGCGAATGCGCAACCAGTGTCCAGTATCTTCGCAGGGCGCTCGGCGACGAGCCAAGCATGCCGCAACTGCTCAGATCCGCCCCGGGTCAGAAGTGAGCGTCGTGCGAGATCTTCGTATGACTGCCGCTGGCTGGGGCGGACATGGAGCGCGAGGCGGGTCGAAGTGTATGGAGGCGCGACGGGCCACTAGTGAGGCGTCGCGCCATAGTTGACCGCTGGTGCGGCGAGGTTTGAGTCAACTAAGGCGCGATAAACACCTCACTAAACCATTGGTGTTGCTAGTGGCCCTGATGTCGCGCCAAAATCGGACGAGGTTGCGGCTATGATGCGATTTTGGCGCGACGGGCCACTAGTGGTGTCGCAATGCGTTTACACCACCGTTTGCTGGCCTGGAGGCTTGCGGGTTTTTGACATACGGTTGGCTGGATTTTCAGCACCAGCAACCTCAAAACCAGCAACCGACGGGTAGGGCGTGATGCGCAAGGATATCGAGTTTAAGGCAGAAGACGGGACGACGTTGCGCGGCTGGCACTACACGCCTGACAGCGGCGCCGGACCGTGGCCGACGATCATCATGGCGCATGGCTTTTCGGCGGTCAAAGAGATGTATCTCGATCGCTTCGCGGAACTTTTTGCGACTGCCGGGCTGGCTTCCGTCGTGTTCGACAACCGGAATTTCGGTGCGAGCGACGGCCAGCCGAGGCAGGAGATCGATCCCTGGCAGCAGGTCGCCGACTACCGGGACGCGATCACTTACGCCCAGAGTCTGGACCAGACCGATGCCGAGCGTATCGGCGTGTGGGGATCGAGCTACAGCGGCGGTCACGTCTTGATGGTGAGCGCCATCGACCGGCGCATCAAATGCGTCGTCTCGCAGGTCCCGCTGATCAGTGGCCACCGCAACGCCCGGCGCCTGATCCGCGCGGACGTCATCGCCGCCGTCGAGGCTATGTGCGCCGACGATAGGCGCAATCGCTATGCCGGCGGCGCGCCTGCCATGATGCCCGTGGTGACGGACAATCCCGCCGGAGCGGCGGCGCTTCCCACTCCGGATTCCTGGAAGTGGTTCACCGAGACGGGCATGACGCGGGCCCCGTCCTGGCGAAATGAGGTGACGCTGCGCTCGGTCGAACTCTTCATGGCCTATGAGCCGGGCGCCTATATCGAGTTCATCAGCCCGACGCCGCTCCTGCTGCTGGTTGCCGTCGGCGACCACCTGACCGTTGCCGACGAGGCGCTGGGGGCTTACGAGCGCGCCCGGCATCCGAAAAAGCTGGTGACGCTGAAGGGCGGGCACTTCGACGCCTATGTCGCCGGGTTCGACGTCGCCGGCCCCTCCGCGCGCGATTGGTTCGTGGAGCATCTCGAGGCGTGAAGTAAGGCCAAGCCCGCCTTTCTCACAGGGGGTGCGACCGTCACGGATGTCAAATGGCTGACAGACAAGGAGAATCACGCAGATCGATGTGGTTCATCATGCTGCAAGCATGTCTCCGACATGACGGGCAAGTGGTTCGTGCTGGAAGCGCGTCTCCGACACGACACAGGCT
>JAHJQI010000177.1 GCA_018819265.1 Alphaproteobacteria bacterium | reverse complement strand
TGCGCTCTGTGGGGGCTCCGCGCGACAGTGGCCATCTTGAACCGACTGAAATAGCAGACGAATTGGAATGGCAGGCTCAGGAACATTCTCATGAGGCAACAACACGCGCGTTCGGGAACATGTCTGGATGAGGCAATACGAGCGATCATCCTAAATGACGTCGCGCAGGAAACGGTCCGCATGACCTTAGGCGCGAATACGTCCTTCAAGGCGGACCAGGAAATCCTCGATCTTGCGATCGTGCCAAGTCTCGGTGTGCCCGTGCTCGTGGAAGCCGACATGGCCGCCACTGCGCGCAACAACGATCTCCACGTGTGGTGATGCCGGCTGCCGCAGCTCAAGATAGGGCCGCACCGGAATCCAGGGATCATTCATGGCGTGCAGCAACAGCGTCGGCATGGAGATCGACGCCAAGTGGCGGGCGCCGGCCGTACGCGCGTAATAGTCCTCCGCGTCACGAAATCCGTTGCGGGGCGCCACCCACCGGTCATCGAACGCATAGACCGAGCGTGCCTCTGTGATGGCCTCGCGCTCGGCTGATGCCAGTCCGGGCGAGGCCAGCACATCCTGCTTCATTCGCCGCAACAGCCAGCGATGATAGAGAGCGTTTCTCGGCGCCATGATGCGCTGGCAGGCCTCACCCGGCTCGATTGGCGCTGAGACGACGGCGGCGCCGACGAGATGCTCTCCGACAGGAATAGTCCCAAGAAGGTTGAGGAGGATGTTGCCGCCGAGCGAATAGCCGACGGCAAACACCCCGTTCCGAACGTCCTCCTCGTTGAGCCCCGCGAGCACGTTCTGGAGATCCGGTGCGCAGCCCGCGTGATAGTAGCCGTTGGCCAGCTTCCGACCTGGGCCGGCGCCACGAAGGTTGAGCCGCAGAACCCGCCGGCCGCGCATCAGATGATACCGGGCCGACCGGCGCACATAAGTGCTGTCCTCGCAGCCGGTGAGACCATGGATGAGCACAATGAGCGGCGTGCCTGGAGCGGGGTGCACCGGCTGCTCGAGGCGCCCCATCAAGCGGTCACCAGTCCCGTCCGAGGTCGGAAACAAGCGCGTTACCGTCGTCGAAGGCAGGGGCTGCTGTCCTGCCAGCAGGTGATTGCGCAGTGTCTGCAAATCGCCGCCCCACCAGGGCGCGCGTTCGCAGAAGGCCGCCCCCTCGGCAGGCTTCGATCTGGAAAGGGAACGCGCGACGGTCACCGACATTGAGTGCGCCCTGGCTATGCCGTCGCCGCAGCTGTTGCGGACTTGGCCATTGGTTTGAACATCCGTCGATAGGCTCCCGGTGTCAGGCCGGTCGAGCGCTTAAACAGGCGCCGGAAGAAGGCTGGATTCTCGTACCCGACTGTCTCGGCGATCTCGTCCGCCGAGAGCTCGCCATTCTCAAGCATGCGCTTCGCCTCTTCGATGCGGAGGTTCTGCGCATGCGCCATCAAGGTCGTGCCTGTGGCCGCCTTGAACCGACGCTTCAGGCTGCGCTCTGGGATGCCACACGCCTCGACGACGGCTGCGACGGCGTGCGCCTCGCGAAAATGTTCGCCAAGCCATGTCTCAGCCCGACGGACGACGGAGTCGGCGTGAGGCTGTCGACGCACGAGGCTGGCAAAGGGCAGCTGCCCCTCGCCGTGCCATTTGAGCAGATAGACCTTGGCGATGCGCAGCGCCTCTCCCGGACTGCAGTGTCTGGCGATGATATGGAGCGCGAGATCGTGCCATGAGGTTGTGCCGCCGGCTGTCACGATCCGTCCGGCTGCATCCGCGATGACGAGGTTGGGCTCCGGATTGAAGCGAACGGCGGGAAAGCATGTACGGAACAGTTCCTGATAGCCCCAGTGCGAGGTGGCCTCGCGCCCGTCGAGGAGCCCTGTTGCAGCGAGCAGGATCGATCCGGAGCAGGCCGTGTAGACCGTGCTGCCTTGCCGATAGCAGCGCCGTATCCAGTCCTTCACCTCAGGATAACGGTCCCCCATGTCGTCGGTCGGAGCAAGCCAAAGCTCCGGCAAGATGATGATCTCCGGGCGCCTCGTTTCTTCAAGACTAATGTCGGGGCTCACAGGAATGCCGTTTCCGCAACGGAATGGGCGCTTCTTCGGCGCGACGATGCGAGGGGCTATCAGCCGATGCCCTGGCTCCTCGCCGGTCAGCTCCCGCCAGAGCGTCCCGGTTGCCGCCAAGACGTCCACCATGCCGTAGAGCGCAGACCCGGCGGTCTCGGGCAGCGCCAGGATCAGGGCGTCGATGGGAGAACGAGAGCGATTGTTCATGGCGACACCGATGTTGGCACGAACGGACTGTTTTTGGCAAAACCCACTCTGATGCTTCAGCACCTCTGACCGTAGTTTGCAACTCGCCGGCGCACCTCAGCAACCCGCTGAAGCCGGCAGATCGCAAACCCGACGGAAGGAGAACGACCATGACCGCCCAGCTTGCTGTCGCCGAGAAAGCAACTTACCTCAACGGACTCAATGTTCAGGCCGCTGTCGATACGATCGCTGCTCTGAAAGCCGACAAGAGCCTTGCCAAGTTCCAGTTTCGGGCGCGCAACACCTGGATCAGCGGCGGCGAGAACCGCTCCACGATCCGGGACTTCTATGGTGCGGGCCAGGAGGACTCGTCGCGCACGGCGTCGTTCGAATTCACCAACGGCGAGCCACCGGTCCTGCTCGGCAACAATGAGGGCGCCAATCCGGTCGAGTTCCTGCTGCACGCGCTTGCAGGATGCGTGACGACAACCTTCGTCCTTCATGCCATGGCGCGCGGCATCACGATCAAGGAACTGTCGACAGAGCTCAAGGGGAACATCGACCTTCAAGGCCTCCTCGGCCTCGATGACAGCGTCCCTGCCGGCTACGAGCAGATCGATATCAAGATGAACGTGAAAGCCGATTGCTCCGACGAAGAGCTCGATGCCCTGCTGGCCTATGCCCAGAAGCATTCTCCCACCTGTAACACCGTCTGCCGGCCCGTGCCCGTCGTCATTCAACGGGTCTCAGCCTGATCGGATGCGACCGACGGACGAGCAGCGCCCGCTCGGAAGTCGAGCGGGCGGCCACCTATCCGGCCCACCTCTGCCGCAATCGGAGAACCACCAATCGAGGAACACGACCAAGACTGAACATCTACCCGAGCAACGCACGGTGATCATTGCAGGTCCCGGTCGCATGGATCCACTTTCACATGCCGATGATGTCAATGATCTTGTCAGGACCCACCTTTGGGCGCAGATCACGGGGAAATTACCAGCTAGCGGATCGGCGGTATTGGCGAGTTATGCATGGTCCGGCCACGAACGCACCGGACATTGTGAGGTCCCATCGTGAGGGCTGAGAATACATGAGCACCAGCCCATTCACGATCCGGATTGCAGCCTCCTCAGACGCTTGCGGGGTCAGCGATCTCCTGAAGACAAGCTACGGGGAGCTTCTGGCCGGGCACTACGAATTGGCACTTCTCGCCCGTGCGTTGCCGCTCATCTCGAGGGCCAACCCGGCTCTCCTCAATTCCGGCAGGTATTTCGTCGCGCATGACGGCGAAAATCGCATCGTGGGATGCGGGGGATGGTCGCTCGATCGGCCCGGTACCGGAGAGCTGGAAGGCGGGCTCGCGCACGTCAGACACTTTGCGACGCATCCGAGCTGGGTCCGGCGGGGTGTCGCAAAGGCGCTGCTGTTGCGCTGCATTCGAGATGCGGACGCGCATGGTGCCCGGGCCATAGAAGCGTTCTCGACCCTGGCGGCAGTGGATTTCTACGCTGCGCTGGGGTTCGAGGTCATTCAGGAAACGAAGGTCGAACTGACGCCAGGGCTCGCGTTTCCCTCGGTTCGCATGAGAAGATCAATATCCTCCGCATGAGTAGGCGATCTCTCGGTGCACCATAGTGGCAGTGCAGTAAGAACCCTCGCCAATCCAGCCTGAGATACCCAATGCCAACGATCACAGGTCACGTCTTCATCGCAACCAGCCTCGATGGGTACATCGCCCGGGATGACGGCGATATCGGTTGGCTCCACAGCATCCCGACCGAGGGCGAGGACCACGGCTATCAGGATTTCATGGCGCGTGTGGACGGCCTGATCATGGGCCGTGAGACCTTCCGGAAGGTCCTCGAATTCGAGACTTGGCCGTACAGCAAGCCTGTGGTGGTGATGAGCCAATCGTTGCGGCAAGAAGATGTCCCATCAAGGCTCTCCGAAACGGTGCACGTCAGTGACCAACCGCCTGATCCCCTGATGCAAAGCCTGTCCGTGAAGGGATGGAAGCGCGCCTATGTCGACGGCGGCCAAGTCATTCAATCCTTCATGAAGGCGGGACTGATCGAGGACCTGATCATCACGCGCATTCCAATACTGCTGGGTCGGGGGCGACCCTTGTTCGGCCCGTTGTCGCGCGATGTTCGGCTCGACCATATCAAGACCACGACGTTTCCTTCCGGTCTGGTCCAGTCGACGTATCGAGTTCGATCCAATCCTTGAATGCGTTGGCGATCCCGCCAAGCAATCGGTCCAACGAATGGAATGCCACCAAAAGCTAACGTCAGGGACAAAAGGCAACTCATTAATAAATCAGAGCTTTTCACCGTCAAAACCTTGCCAGATGGGAGCCTTTGAACTATGTTATCGGGGCCTGGAGTGAGGCGCAGGAGGGATCGGCTGGCGCCCATGTGGGAGAGCCGAAGGCCCGCGTGATGCGATATCCTGTGGGGTAGCTCCAAAGTGAGGGCGTGACGCCCGATGGGTTCGAGGTAGTGCATGAGCGATCGCCTCGAGACTGCATCGAGGAGTCGCGCCCATTCTGACCGCAGGCTCCGTCTTCAAGCAGGAGCCTGACATGGCTGAAATCGCCATCACCTACCAGCCGCCGGCCGCGTTGAGGCCGCGCAAATCCAACCCTCGGACGCACTCCAAGGCCCAGCTGAAGCAGATTGCGGATTCGATCCGCACCTTCGGTTTCACGAACCCGGTCCTCGTCGACGAGGAGAACCGGCTGATCGCCGGACACGGGCGTCTTGAGGCCGCTCAGCAGATTGGTTTGGAGTCGATCCCGACGGTCTGCCTCGCTGGCATGACCGAGGCCCAGATCCGCGCCTACGTCATCGCGGACAACCGCCTCGCGGAAAATGCGGGCTGGGATCCCGAGCTGCTGGCCATCGAGCTGCAGTACCTCGCCGACCTCGACCTTGATTTCGACGTCACGATCACGGGCTTTTCGATGCCTGAGATCGACGTCCTGATTGGCGGCCTCGACGCGGCGGCTCAAAAGCCCGACCCGGCCGATGCCGTCCCTGAGATCGCCGGGCCGGCGGTAACGCGTCTCGGCGACATCTGGCAGATCGGTCCGCATCGCTTGATCTGCGGCGACGCCACCGCGCCCGAGACCTACGCGCGGCTCCTTGAGGGCGAGACCGCGCAAATGGTCTTTACGGACCCCCCTTATAACGTGCCGATCGCTGGGCACGTCTCAGGGCTTGGCAAGGTCAAGCACCGGGAATTCGCCAGTGCCTCGGGCGAGATGTCCGAGGCCGAGTTCACCGCCTTTCTGCGTTCCGTCTTCGGCAACCTCGCCGCGGCGTCCGGCGATGGCGCCATCCACTTCGTGGCCATGGACTGGCGGCACATGCGCGAGGTCCTTGACGCTGCCGATGGCGTCTATAGCGCGCTCAAGAACCTCTGCGTCTGGTCGAAGACGAACGGTGGCATGGGCTCGCTCTATCGCAGCCAGCATGAGCTGTTCTTCGTCTTCAAGTCTGGGACGGCGGCGCACATCAACAACGTCGAGCTCGGCAAGCATGGTCGATACCGGACGAACGTCTGGACCTATGCCGGCGTCAATTCGTTCGGCCCAAGCCGCGACGACGAGCTCGCCATGCATCCGACCGTCAAGCCGATCGCGCTTGTCGTCGACGCGATCCTCGATTGCTCGCGCAGAAAGGGCATCGTCCTCGACGCGTTCGCCGGCTCAGGGACGACCCTCGTCGCGGCTCATAAGACCGGTCGCCGCGGCTACGGGATCGAACTCGATCCGCTTTATTGTGACGTCATCCTGCAGCGGCTGGCAAAACTCGCCAAGCTGGACGCCGTCCTCGTCGAAACCGGCCAGACATTCCAGGCCGTTGCCGAGGAGCGCAGCCCGGCCGTCGAAGCCGATACCCCTGCGCCTGGAATGACCGATGCAGCGTCCCGGGAGGCCGCCGAATGACCAGCGACATTCCAGCAAAGGATAAGGCTGCGACGACTGCGGCCGGTGCACCGGCCAAGCGCCGCAGGAAGCGGCTGCCGAGCCCGAAGAAGCGGGCCGAGCGCCAAGGCCTTGTCGATATCGGCGCAATCCTCAACGAACCGCTCGAGGTCCTGAAAAACGGCAAGGTCGGGAAGATGTCGGCGCTCGAGGTCGCGATCCGTCGCCAAGTGAAGAAGGCGCTGACGGAAAAGAGCCTGCCGGCGGTGATGGCCGTCATCCAGATCGCGATCGCTCATGATCTTGTCGCGGCCCCGCCGAGGGTGGCCGAAGGCGGCGTTTTCGTCGTCCCCAAGTGGGTCTCCGACGAAGATCAGCACCGCATCTTCGCTGAGTACGAAGATCGCAGCATGAAGTTTATCATCGACATTCTGAGGCCGTACTATGAGCAACAGCAAGGCTGACAAGCCAGAGCACGCGAAGGGCGAAGTTGGCTACGGCAAGCCGCCCGTCGAGTACCGCTTCCAGCCCGGCAAGTCCGGCAACCCGGGCGGACGGCCGAAGGGCGCCAACGGACGCCGGGCAACCGTCAAGCGCGTCTTGATGGAGAAGCATCGCGCCGATCCTGCGGGAACGGGCAAGCCGAAGCAGTACCCGGCGATCGAACTTGTGCTCATCCTCCTGAAGCAGCTTGCCGCCAGCGGGGACCAACGTGCGTTCAAGGCCTTCACCGATCTTGAGAAGAAGTTTGGCCCCGTTGACATGGACGGGAAGAAGGTCGGCTACCTGGTCGTGCCGGAGGAGCTGGCAGAAGAGGAATGGATGGCGAAATATTCGCCGAAAGAGCCGCCGCCCGGGGATATTGAGACATTCGACTAGCAGCAGTGCCAAGCGCACAACCGGAACTGCCACGCTGAACCGCGATCGATCAAGAGCTCTACGGATCTCATGGAGGAACGCTGGAACCTCTCTAACTCGGGCTCGTAACGCTTAGAAGTTTCTCTTCCAGTTCGGCGATCCTCTTCCTTAGCGGTCGGCTCCTACGACCCTCGCGCGACCGAGGACCTTCAAGCGAGTGCGGTTCGGATAGTCCATCAGAAACAGAGAGACGCGATCATCCGTTTTGAGGTTTCCAACTGATACGTACTGCCGGTTGCCCGAAAAATCCGCGAACCCGAGGGTCTTCTCATCGAGCACCCGAAGGAAGCCCTTCGGTCCGCCGCGATGCTGGACGTAAGGCCAGCCGGTCTCGCTGACAGTGGCCATATAGAAGCTGTCGCGCTCAGCGATGAATTGAGCTTCGCTTGGGCCGAGCCGGACGTTGAAGTCGACGTCGCCGCCTTCGCGCCGGGCGTAGCCAGAGCGGCTTCCCATGGCCTGCTGCACGGATTTCACGGTGTCCGTGAATGCGATCTCGGCAAACTTATGTCCCATGCGTCATCTCCTGCAGCGTAGTCTGTGACCTTGGTGCCCGACGGCGCCTTACAGGCCCAGATCTGACAATCCGGGGTGGTCGGCAGGCCGCGGTCCCTGCGGCCAATGGAACTTGCGATCGGCTTCCTTGATGGGCAGATCGTTGATGCTTGCGAAGCGCAAGCGCATGAGGCCGTGTTCGTCGAATTCCCAGTTCTCGTTCCCATAAGAGCGGAACCAGTTGCCCGCGTCGTCGCGCCATTCGTAGGCGAAACGGACCGCGATGCGGTTGTCGGCGAACGCCCAGAGTTCCTTGATCAACCGGTAGTCGAGCTCTCGCCCCCACTTGCGTTCGAGGAAACCGTTGATCTGTACGCGACCAACTGGGAACTCCGCCCGGTTCCGCCAGCGACTGTCGACGGTATAGGCGCGTGACACGCGATCGGGGTCTCGCGTGTTCCAGGCGTCTTCTGCCATACGGACCTTCCGGATCGCAGTCTCGCGCGTGAATGGCGGCAGCGGAGGTCTCGTCTCGGTCTCGGTCTCGGTCATTGTCCCGTCTCCGGAGCTCTAGTTTCAAAATTTCGCAGGGTCGGGTCTTGTAGTGAGGCAATTATCCATCGTTCCCCCTCGACCTCAGCTGGAACAACCGGTTCCGCGGCGCGGGATCGTATGAGGGATCTGCGCGAGACGGATGACATGGGTTGTACTTCTCCTATCGCAGACTCGAGTGCTCTCTCGGGCCTGCGTTGCTGAGACCTAGGTCGCTGAATGTCTGTGTCCGGTCGCGGTCAGGCCGCTGCCCGGCGACGCTCGATGACCGGGAAGTCGATCTCGGTGCCGGCGACCTCGTTGACGTAGTTCGTCAGCGTGTTGAGTGCGACGTGGGCGATGATTTCAACGATCTCGCCGTCCTCGAATCCAGCCCTCCTGACGGGTCTCAACCGCGGCTTCGGTGACGTGTCCGCGATTTTCCACGACCGAAACAGCGAACTTCACCGCCGCATCCGCCTTGGGGTCGTTCGAGGCGCCATTGCGGTTGGCCGAGATTTCGGTGTCGTCGAGCTTGGCGACGTTTCGGGCTAGGTAGGTATGGACAGAGAGGCAGTAGCCACACCCGTTCACCTCGGCGACCGCGAGCGCGATCCGCTCTCTTGTCTGTGCGGAAAGCTGGCCCTTCGAAAGCGCGCTGTTCAATCCGAAATAGCCTTCGAGCGCAGCTGGGCTGTTGGCAATTACCCGAAACAGGTTCGGAACGCTCCCAAGCTGCTTCTTGGCACTCTCGAGCAGCGGCTGGGATGCCGCCGGGGCGGCCTCGATGGACGGCAGAGTCTGGATGCGGCTCATGATCATCTCCTTGGTTCTTGGCCGGTGCTTGGTCGACCTGGCCATCTGGTGAGACTGGAGATAGTGCATTCCAATCTTGAGGCATATCCGGCAAAATCGAGAGGTCACGTTCCAGAATTTGAGAGGCAGCCATGGATCGGTTCGAGTCGATGTCGGCGTTCGTTGCCGTCGCCGAGGCTGGCGGATTTTCAGCAGCGTCACGGGCTCTTGGGATGCCGCTTGCAACAATCAGCAGGAAGGTGGCGGAGCTCGAGGAAGCCTTGGGCGCGCAGCTCCTGGTGCGATCAAATAAGTCCGTGTCGTTGACGGACATTGGCAGGGAATACTTCGAGAGCAGCCGTCGGCTGTTGGAAGATCTGGCCGAAATCGAGCGAGGCGCTTCGGGTGCCTATAGCACCCCGAAAGGCCTGCTTGTCGTCTCCGCCCCGGTTGCCCTGGGCCGTCTGCATCTGTCGCCGATCCTGATCGACTTCCTGCGGGCTTATCCAGAGATCGATGTCGAACTCCGGCTGAGCGACCGATATGCAGATCTCTTCGAGGATCGGATCGACGTTGCGCTGCGGGTGGGCGAGTTGGCAGATAGCAGCATGATCGCGGTGCGTGCCGGAGAGGTGCGTCGTGTGGTTTGCGCAAGTCCCGCCTATCTCGCCAGAATGCCCGGGCCGTCACATCCCCGCGACCTGGCTCAACACGACTGCATCACGATGGTGCCGCTGGAGAACGCCAAGGAATGGTCCTTCAAGATTGGCAATCGGTTCGAGAAGTTCTTCCTCCACTCCCGGTTGGTCGTGACCACTGCGGAAACGGCGGCCGATGCTGCCGTTGCCGGTCTCGGCGTCACCCGCTTGTTCTGCTATCAAGTCGCGTCCGCGATTATGGAGAAGCGCCTGCAGCTCCTCCTCCGCAAGTTCGAGGCGGAGCCTGCACCGGTGCAGTTTGTATATCCCGGCGGGCGTCGCATTCCGCAAAAGCTACGGGCCTTTCTCGATTATGTGCAGCCGCGGCTGAAATCGAGACTCGTCTTCGAGACGTGATGTCACAGGGAGGCACGCTTAGAGTTGCCGTCCAAGAAGGCTCAGGTTGCCGATGTGCGTGGAAGCCGACGAGGGCGTCACGAGCCGTCCGCCGCTCATTCCTGACGAGTGAGCGCACCCATAGTGAGATCTGATGTCATGAGCGACCGATCTGATTGGCCAAGACATGATTTTCGGCGCGCGGTGCTGGCCGGTCTCGCCTACTTCGCGATCGTATTCGCTGCCGGCTTCGCGCTTGGTGCAATCCGGGTCGTTCTGCTGATCCCGAGGATCGGTGAGACCGTCGCTGTGCTCATAGAGCTTCCGGTCATCCTGACAGTCGCCTGGATCGCCAGCAGATGGCTGGTGACAAAGTTTGATGTGCCGCGCCAATCAGGGCCGCGCCTCTTGATGGGCGGCGCAGCATTCCTGACTTTGATGTGTGCCGAACTCGGTCTATCGATGCTCGCGTTCGGGCGTACTGTTGTCGATCACCTCGATCAGTATCACACAATACACGGATTGCTGGGACTTGCGGGCCAAGTGATGTTCGGTCTTTTTCCTCTCATCACCGCACATTTTCGCCGAGCTTGCCCTTCTGGCCGACGGTGTTCACCACCTCGCGCAGAATATCGGCATCCTCGAATTTCTCGACGTCGCGCGAGGGATCTCGCTGGCGCAGCTCGCGCTTGAAGGCGTCGATCTCTTCGGATGCGATCTTCTTGTAGCTGTCGGAGATCGCGTCACCGGATTCCAGCTGAGCGCTATCGATCAGGATCGTCCGCCGCCGACCGAGCGGCTTGCCTTCAACGACGTTTGAGAACAGCGGCAGGTTGCCGACGCGCCAGACCTGCTTTTCCTCATCGGCGTCCGGGTGGGTGCAGTGGCCCGCGATCCATTCGTCGACCATCTTCGACGTCGTGGTGTTGTTACAAAAGAAGATGTAGACGGGCGGAGTCTCGGCCTTCTTCTCGCGCCAGACCTCGTCGGTTTTTTCATAGTCGCGGTAGAGCGCGAACAGCGCGGCTTCGAGCTGCGCCGGCATCTGGGCGGCGGCCATTGCTCCCCCAGTGCGCCGGCCGCGCCGCGAGAGATCGGAGCGCACGTGCTTGTAGACATGCCGAAAGATCGGCTCTGGGCGGCGTCTAACTATACCGCAGTAGCGCGTACGAAGACGAGACGATCCCCTTGTCCCCAGGGAATGAGGATAAATTGTCAGATATAGGTGGGTGCGGAGCCTCCGAAAACCGCTGGACTTCACCGGCACGGCAAGCGTTGCTGGTGTCGTGTCGGGGTCGGCGTCGTGAAGGACGCCGGCCAGCAACCTCGCCGGAACCGCGGGGATTCAGGTCGTGCAGGCATCGCGATAGGCGCGGTGCCAGACCTGGAGCACCAAAATGACCGCGAAATCCCGCAAACCCTCCAAGCCTGCCAACCCGACTGCGAAGGGTCTTGCTGCGAGCAAGAGACCGGCAGCGACCAAGAACACCCGCCGGGCCAAAGCACCCGAGTGTGCTCCCGCTACCGTCGGCACGAGCAAACAGCAGCGGTGCCTTGATCTCCTCGCCCGCCGCGATGGCGCGACCCTTGCGGAACTGATGACGGCAACCGAATGGCAGCCGCACAGCGTGCGCGGTTTCCTGTCCGGCACCGTGAAGAAGAAGCTCGGCTTGGCACTCAATTCGTCACGCGACGCGGATGGCACCCGGCGCTATGCGCTGGAGCGGCCCACGAGGGGGCAGTGATGAGCAACTCGCGAATTGAGGGCGAGATCGCCCGAGAGCTGACCGGTCTCGCAGAACTTGATCTCGACGGGCTGCGGCGGCGATGGCGGCGTCTGACCGGCCGCCCGCCACCCGAGCACATCACAAAGCAACTTCTGAGCCGGCTGATCGCGTATCGCATTCAGGCCAATGCCTTCGGCGATCTCGACGGCCAGAGCATCAAGCTGCTGCGCCGGATTGCCGAACAGCAAACCAAGGGCAAGGCCGGCACTGGTGTCCCGACACTGGAGAGCCTGAACGTTTCTTCTCGCACCGCGAAGTCTCTCGCACCGGGAACCATCATCGGCCGCGAGCACGGCGGCACGATGCATCACGTCATGGTGCTCGCCGACGGCTTTGCCTGGAACGGAACCACTTACCGGAGCCTGTCCGAAGTTGCCTTCGCCATCACTGGCACGCGATGGAACGGCCCGCGCTTCTTCGGCCTCAGAACAGGCGACAAGAAAGGCGTGGGCACGCAAAAGTACGGCTCGCAATGACGGCGCCACATCCCAAGCCCTTGCGCTGCGCCGTCTACACCCGGGTCTCGACAGACGCCGGACTCGAGCAGGACTTCAACTCGCTCGAAGCGCAACGCGAGGCTTGCGAAGCCTACATCAAAAGCCAGACTCACGAAGGGTGGCGTCTCATCAAGGCGCGGTTCGATGACGGCGGCTTCTCGGGCGGCAACATGGAACGGCCCGCGCTGCAGGCTCTGCTCGACGAGATCCGCGAGCGTCGGCTCGACATCGTGGTGGTCTACAAGGTCGATCGGCTGACGCGATCTCTGGCGGATTTCGCAAAGCTGGTCGAACTGTTCGATACGCACGGCGTCTCGTTCGTCTCGGTCACGCAATCGTTCAACACGACCACATCGATGGGGCGTCTGACGCTCAATGTGCTCCTGTCGTTTGCCCAGTTCGAGCGCGAGGTCACGGGCGAGCGCATCCGCGACAAGATCGCGGCTTCCAAGAAGAAGGGCATGTGGATGGGCGGCGTCGTGCCGCTCGGGTACATGGTCAAGGACCGCAAGCTCGTCGTCGTGCCCGAAGAAGCAGAAACGGTGCGACTTGTTTTCGATCGCTATCGCGAGCTACGCTCACTCCCCGCCTTGCAGCGAGACTTGCGCGAGCGCGGAGTCGTGACACGGCGAAGAACGCTGGCGACCGGCCGAGAGATTGGCGGGATCCCGTTCCTGGTCGGCGCACTCGTCTCTCTCGTGCGCAACCGCACCTACCTCGGCGAGATCAACCATCGCGGCAAAAGCTATCCCGGCGAGCACGAAGCGATTGTTGAGAAGGACATGTTCAACGCGGTCCAGGAGATCCTGGACGCCAATCGCAAGGGGCATCGCGAGCATTGGCGAAGATCCGAAGCGCTTCTGATTGGCAAGTTGTTCGACGACCGCGGCTATCGCATGACGCCGAGCTACGCAATGAAAGGCGGGGTGCGCTACCGCTACTACGTTTCGGCAGCGCTTGCGCAGGGAAACAAAGCGGAGGCCGGGTCGGTCAATCGGGTCGCCGCCCAGGACATCGAGGATCGCGTCCTCACCGCGCTTCGGAAAACTGGGATCCTGGACGATGTCGCGGGAGATCTGCGTGAGACCATCCAGGACGTCGTCGATCGGATCACGGTTTCAAACTCCGGGATCTCGATCACGTTTCTGGCCCAAGCGAACGCGAATGACGCCACTGAGCCGATCCAGCTTGCCTGGACGCCACCCAATCACCGGCGGCGGCGCTCTATGACGGCTCCGGACGGTGAACGGGAGCCGACCGCGCCGCCGAGCCGATCCCGTATCCGCGCCGAGGCTCGCGCCAGACTGCTGACCTCAACGGCGACCGGGCGCGTTTGGCTCGATCAACTGGTTCAAGGCGAAGTCCCCGACCTCGCTGCGATTGCCGCACGCGAAAACCGAAGCGAACGATCCGTTCGGATGATCCTGTCGCTCGCATTCCTCGCGCCGGATATCGTCAAGGCCGCGATCGACGGCACTCTGCCCCGCGGCACCGGCCTCTCGACCTTGACGGATCTGCCAATGGACTGGGCCGAGCAGCGGAAGGTTGTCGGGTTAGTCCGGAGTGCCAGCAGAACCGAAGATTGAACACAAGAGGCGACGTCGATGTGGGTGCGACCGACGTCGCGACGGGCGCCACCCACCACATCCGGAATCTGATAGACTGCTTCCAGCCATCACGAGGGTAGGGTGCATCAGACTGCACTGCCTTCCCAGGTCATCATGCGGTCGAAACAGCAATGAGCGGCAAACCAACAGAGTCGAAACGGGTCCGCCGCCTCCGCGACGGGATCATCAAAGTCGTTCCGCGATTTCCGAACGACAAGGCGTCGAAAGAGAAGCTTGAGCAGATGTCGGTCGCAAACTTGCTGATCGTATTCCTGAGCTGGCAAATGCGCTTCGTCAGGCAAGGGAAGCGCACGATCGCGATCAGGCAAAGCGCCAGTAAAGACCCTCAGTGGAAATTGCTCAAACCCCAGATTACGCAATTCCTGAAGAAGGTGGAGAGCGGCGATGACTTGAGCCCGCACCTCTCGCTGGGAGCTTGGCGCGAAGGCTATACGCCAGCAACGCAGCGGATCGGCGCAGCGGTCGACCGGTGGGCTGATAAGGACTTCCTCCTGAACGTGATGGGCTTTCATCACTTCCATCTGGGTACGAAGCTCGAGAAGAAGGGGTTCGTCGAACGGACTGATAAGGTGCTGTTCGCGTTCATCACGCGGACGACGTTCGATGTCCTCGGGATCTTCGATCACTCCGTGTTCGAAAACCAGGACCCAACGGCCATGCCGGCGGAGCGCACTCGGTTGTGGCAACTGTACAATGAATTTTTAGCCAAGCAGGCACCTCCCGGCTCATACATCATTGCGAACATGATCTCACTATCGGGTCATCAGACCGGAATCGTTATGCTGGCGCAGCGGTACGCGCGTTGGATCAAAGAGCTCGATCCGAAACTCGTTGACCGAGAGTTCTTGGCAAAGAATTTCTATACGGATGGTCTGCCCAAGAAGCCTAAGCTGGAGTGGGCTTTCCAGAACCTCGATCTGTTGCTCGCGGATGAAACTAACAAGGCGTATTTCCTGATCCAGCGAGCGCCCTATTAGGCTGCGAGGCATGTGAACCTAGGCGGTCGCTGCCGTCTCAATGAAGAATGCCATCGGCACACTGGGCAGGTGCCTCTCGGAGCTCGACATGAGAAGCAGCCGGTTCACGGTGTTGTCCTGAATGCCACCATGGGGAGCAACACATGACATTCGTCCGCGTTTGACGTTGGTACGGGCCTTGCCGATCGCGTCCTGCACCGCCGCATGGACCTTGTGAAAGCGTGAGTTGAGGTGGGCCTCAACGTTTGGCTTTGATCCTCGCGCTTCAATGTTGGAAAGGTACTTGAAGGCACTGGCTATGAGAGCCGGGTAGCCAGTGAATTTCTCGTTGAAGGCAAAATCCACAATCGCGGACGTGTCCTGTGGGAATGCAAATGGAGACGATGCGATGCTGGCCGTAAGGTCACTCAGGCAGCCTGCTTGCCGGCGGATGGCTCTCCCGACTTCGGCCCAGCGAAAGGGATCGTCGGTCACGATGCATGCCCCGGTCGCTTGCGCCAGGTACATCGTCATCTCGAAGTTCGGCGCAAGCTTCATCACGTTGAGCTGGCCGCCTTCCTTACCTCCCTCCAGCGTTCCTTCCTGCAACACGGCAAGCGGGTCCTGCTCTTTGAGCGCCTCGAACCCCGCCAGAACTTTGTCTATGCCGGCGTCGTCCAACTCCGGCGACATCCGCTTGACTTGCCTCCGCATTGCATCTGGCGACAGCGCCATGATGCTTCGCTGGAAATCCTGCTTCGCCAGCTCTTGCATGCGTTTGTCTTGACGCAGGTTGACAGGAATACTTCCTGCTCGCGACTGCGCCATGTGCATCATCTGGTCACGCAGATGCAGGTCGAAGTTGCACGGGTCAGGAACAAGGTTGACCGATCCGGCGTCCACGAGTGGCATGACGTTTAGGAAGAACATCACGGTCTTTAGGAATTCCTGCCGGTAGGACTTTGGGTTCTCGACAGGACTAAAGTCCTTCTTCACAGTGCCGGCGTGCAGGAACGGGTGCTCGATGAGCAACTCACCGAAGTAGAGTGATGCCCCAAGCGCAAACTCGGCGATGGCGATCGGATGAATGGCCCCCGTGTAGATCGCCCGGCAAGCTCCGTCCGGTTTTGGCAGAAGCTTGAGGAGGTCTGTCTCGCGCGGCCATAAGCCTTCGTACAGGAGATAGATCTTGCTGATCTGGTCGTCCGTCAGATCGCGCCGGATCTGTGTCCAACTTTTCCCTGTGTTGAAGCCCAGAACGTTCGCGATCCCGTTGTACAGCATGAGGTTGCGTTCGCGGATGCTCGGCTCATCCCAGGCCGGGCGCAGTGCGATCGGTTTGGTGCTGCAGCAGACCTTGAACGCGCGGGCCGATCCGCATCCACACGAATCACGGGGCCGCAAGGGCTTGGCGGGCGGGTCTTTGCGCAAGAAGTCGCGTTGCTTTTCGGTTCTGCCAAACTCGTCCTGGTAGTGCACGTGGCCGTCGTTGAACTTGGCGAACATCTCCCCGCCGAAGTGCCAAAGCTCGTCCTTGGGCGGCACGAGCGTCGCTGCGATGTCGCGCCATGGCTCGGTGACCGTGCGCTCGGGATAGAGCCATTCCTTGTGGCCAGCGGCAATGTAGCGAGACGCGCGAGCCTTCAGAATGAAGTTGATCCCGGTCACCTCGTGATCGCTGAGCTTGCGCGTGCGGATGAACGCATCTGTCCTGACCATCGAATTGCGAAAATTCCGCGCAAATGTCCGCTTGTCGAGCGGTCCGACCGACGGGTCGCGTGCATACTCGAGGTTGGTGAGGATCAGGCAGTAGTCGCGAGTGAGGGGAAAGATCGTTTGCGACGCCTTGAGCGCGATCGAGGGATCATGCGGATAGGTGCAGCCCTGGGCATCCGGGGCAATGGCGTGGTTGTAAATCGTGATCGGGTGGTCGCTGACGATGAACTTAACGCTGGCGTTCTCAGCCGAGACGATCTCGCGTACGCCTTCGGTCCAGATCGTGCAGTGCATCATCCTAATGCCCTGCATCTCCATCATCAGCTCATTCTGTGTGAGTCGAGGATATTGGGCCTTCAACCAGTCGAGACCCTTGGGGGTCCGGATCTTCTGGATGTCGATGAACTCGAACAGGGTCTGGAAGTGACGGTGCCACTCACTGATATCGGCGCCGGCAAAAGCTTTGTTAGCTTTGGAACCGCGCGTATCGATGTTGCCAAAGAGCCTGCGCTCGATCTCGTCGTTGACGGAAGTTCCGAAGAACGTGGAATAAAGATCGAGCTGCCGGAAAGCGCGCGACGTTGGCGCATCGAAGAGCGACTTGCCGACGATCACACGACCATCATCGAGGACCTTCCTGGGTGGCCGCATGTCGAGATAGGCCAGCGTATTTTGGCCGGGCTCGAAAAAGCCCTCCTGGTACCACTGTGGTACGTAGTGATTGTTTCTCGTCGTGGACATTCGGTTGAAGACTGTGGTTGATCGCACTCGTGGACCCAATTATGCGGCACGCGAAGCCGGCCCCCGGTTGTTAGGGTCCGAAACAAGCTTTCATGTTACGAGATTCGTTCTTGTCGCCCCATCAAGCCGATGCCGAGGACCTGCGCACCGTCAACCCGCTCTCTGACCCTCAGTCGGCAGCGGCGAGTGTCAGGTGAATACTGTCTCAGCACACTGTAACCAAACGTGCTGGTCCGCGGGTCGGCTTATTCGTCGTATCCAGATACAGCTTTCAACAAGGTCGCTATCCGCCGCATACCGCGGGCCGACGTCTGTAAACTACGCCAAGGGGCCACCGGGTGCCGGCCCCCAAGTTCACTTTCGAACCGGTCTCGGTGAGGCTGCGAACGCGGTCTCTGCGGCGGGGCCGTGGTCAGCGCGCGGAAAGGGAATTTTCGAGGACAGAGACTTCGGGTGCGTAGGCGTACTACGGGGCGCCAATCTCGGCCTAGAGACGGGTATGTGGTGGGCTGGCCGGCCGGCAACCTCGTGAGTTCACGAGGGTTTTCGCAAAGCAGCCGGAAAACGGCATATCGACCGAAACTGGTTGGTGGAGCTGAGGGGAATCGAACCCCTGACCTCTTGCATGCCATGCAAGCGCTCTCCCAACTGAGCTACAGCCCCTAATTCCAGGCGTTGGGAACAGTACGGCGCGGAGGCGGCAGCCTAACACGACATTGGCTCACCGACACAAGCTTGCGCAGTGTGTACCAAGGAAGAGTAGACGTTAAGCCAGCCCGAACCAACTGAGACCGCGTTGATTAAGGTCTGGCGTCGCGAACTGCAAGCGCAAATTTCGCATCCGCGGCAGTTCGCACGGGAAATCAGGTCTCTTCGCTCTCGCCGTCGGCAATGCCCGGGATGATGTCGACGACGTTGCCTTCGTCGTCTTCCTCGTCTTCGAGGAACGTGTCGTCATCCTCCTCGTCGTCATCGGGGATGGCGTCAACGGCTTCGATGTCGGCGAGTTCCCCGTCGACGACCTCCACCTCTTCGGTTTCAGCCTGGGGCTTGGGCCGCTTGACATCCTTCGGCTTGACGTCGTCGGAGATTACCGCACCAGGTGGCGCATGAGCGATGACGTATTCCGCCTCGCAGTTCGGGCAAAGGATCGGATCGCGGTTCAGGTCGTAGAAGCGGGCGCCGCAGTCGTCGTTCTGGCAGGTCCGTTTCGTACCGCGGGCGTCGGCGGTTCCCATGGGTCTGATAAGCCTCTTTTGGTTCCGTGGAGAAATTGATCGCCGCCCTCTGCCACACAGCACGCCCGCTGTCAAAACCAGATCTTCGCGAAGTTGCCCGGCACGCCGAAGAGCCGGCGCTAAAACCACAGCCAACAGGCTGCCATTGACAGGCCGGCCTGCGCATTGCTGTAAGACCGTGGGGCGGCGGTCCAAGGCCCGCCTTGCCGTCGCATTCGGCGCCCTACGTCCCGTTCAATGCCCGCCGCCACTGTCAAGAAAGAGCCAAGGTCCGTGTCGCATCCCCCTTCGAAGCCGCTTGTCGCGAGCAAATCCAACCCTTTGCAGGGCCGCCTCACGGTGCCTGGGGACAAGTCGATATCGCACAGGGCGTTGCTGCTCGGCGCGCTCAGCCTCGGAAAAACGCGAATCAGCGGACTTCTCGAGGCAGAAGACGTGCTCAACACCGCCAAATCGGTGAGCGCGCTTGGGGCTCCGGCCGCAAAGACCGGCGAAACCTGGGAGGTGACGGGACGCGGTGTCGGTGGACTGCGCCAACCCGACGGTCCGCTCGATTTCGGCAATTCCGGCACAGGCACCCGCTTGATGATGGGCGTTCTGGCGGGTCACGACTTTCCCGCCGAACTGGTCGGCGACGCCTCGCTGTCGCGGCGGCCGATGGCCCGGGTGCTCGATCCGCTAAAGTCCATGGGTCTCGAAGTCGACGGCGACAACGCAGACCGTCTGCCGCTGACGCTGCGCGGCATGGCCGATCTCGTGCCGATCGAATATGAACTTCCCGTTGCCTCCGCGCAGGTCAAATCGGCGATCCTCCTGGCCGGACTGCACGCCGCCGGAAAGACAACCGTCATCGAAGCCGAACCCACCCGCGACCATACCGAGCGTATGCTGCGCTTTTTCGGCGCTGAAGTCACTGCAACCCCGGACGAAAAGGGGCGCACCCGTATCACGGTCACCGGCAACCCGGTCCTGCAGGGCCGCGACGTCAAAGTGCCCGCCGACCCGTCGTCAGCGGCGTTCCTGATCGCGGCGGCGGTCATCGTGCCGGGCTCCGATGTCGCCGTCGAGGGCGTCCTCGTCAACCCCACGCGGACCGGCTTTTACCTGACTCTGTGCGAGATGGGCGCCGACCTGACGTTTGAAAACGAACGCGAAGAGGGCGGCGAGCCGGTCGCCGATATCCGTGCCCGTCATAGCGCGCTGAAAGGCGTCAGCGTCCCGCCTGAACGTGCACCCTCGATGATTGACGAGTATCCGGTCCTGGCCTGCGTCGCAGCTTTTGCTGCCGGCGATACGGTGATGCACGGCCTTGGCGAACTGCGCGTCAAGGAAAGCGACCGCCTCGCGGCCACTGCAGCCGGCCTCGAAGCCAACGGTGTGTCGACCCGCATCGAAGGCGACACCCTCACCGTTTACGGCGGCAGCGGCAACGTGAAGGGCGCCGGCACGGTTGCAACCCACCTCGATCACCGCATCGCCATGGCCTTCCTGACCATGGGGCTAGCCTCAGAAAACCCCGTCACCGTCGACGACACCGCCATGATCGCAACGAGCTTCCCCGAGTTCGTCGGGCTGATGCAGGGGCTCGGCGCTATTTTAGGTCCGGCTGCTGGAGCATCCGGATGATCATTGCCATCGACGGACCGGCTGCATCGGGAAAAGGCACGCTCGCCCGCAGGATCGCCGATCACTTCGGCCTGCCCTGTCTCGACACCGGGCTGCTGTACCGGGCCGTTGCCCGCGACGTGCTGGCCGGCGGCTTCCGCCTCGACGATACCTGGGCTGTGGTCGCTTTCGCGCGCTGCCTCGATCCGGCGACCCTCGACGACGAGGGGCTGCGCGCGCCCGGTGTCGGGGAAGCCGCCTCGAGGGTGGCCGGCATTCCCGAAGTCAGGTCGGCGCTTCTCGAATACCAGCGCGCATTCGCCCGAAGGCGGCCCGGCGCCGTTCTCGACGGTCGCGACATCGGTACCGTCGTCTGTCCGGACGCCGACGCCAAAATCTTCGTGACGGCGACTCCAGAAGAGCGCGCCCGCCGCCGCCACCTGGAGCGTCAGGCTCAGGGCGAACCGGTCACCTACGAGCAGATCCTCGATCTCATTCGCAATCGGGACGCCCGCGATTCGGGCCGCGACAGCGCTCCGATGCGCCGCGCCGACGATGCCGACTTGCTCGATACGACGGAAATGGGTATAGAGGCCGCATTCGACGCTGCGGTCGGATTGATCTTGAGGAAGACCAGCCAATAGGGTGCGCGACCTGTCGCGGGCCTAAATTCGCATTGGCGGCATGGCCATCGCTGCAGCAACCGATCTCAAATCAATCTCATCCGAGTGCCGACTTCGGCGCAGAGAATGCTCGTTTGCGAGCATCCCGGGCGCCAACTGGCACATATGCGTCGCGATCCGGCACGGCCGTCGCGCCGCGCCGCAACACTAATCCGCTCAAGGAGCATATGTCCCGCATGTCGCAATCTGAAATGTCGAAAGACTACTCCCCGACTCACGAAGATTTCGCAGCACTTCTCGCCGAAAGCCTCGCCAAGGAAGACGTCTACGAGGGTAGCGTCGTCACCGGCCGGATCGTCGGCATCGAGAAGGATCTGGCGATCATCGACGTCGGACTGAAGATGGAAGGCCGTGTGCCGCTGCGCGAGTTCTCGGTCGGCGAGACCGTCGATCCGAACCTTAAGGTCGGCGACGAGGTCGAAGTCTACCTCGAGCGCATTGAGAATGCCCGCGGCGAAGCCGTGCTCAGCCGCGAGAAGGCCCGCCGCGAGGAAAGCTGGACGCGCCTTGAGAAGCAGCACGAAGCCGGCGAGAAGGTGACAGGCGTCATCTTCAACCGCGTCAAGGGCGGCTTCACCGTCGATCTCGACGGCGCTGTAGCCTTCCTGCCAGGCTCCCAGGTCGACATCCGCCCCGTGCGCGACATCGGCCCGCTGATGCACCAGCCGCAGCCCTTCCAGATCCTCAAGATGGACCGCCGCCGCGGCAACATCGTCGTCTCCCGCCGCTCGGTCCTCGAAGAGACGCGTGCCGAACAGCGCGCCGACATCGTCGCCCGCCTCGGCGAAGGCCAGGTCATCGACGGCGTCGTCAAGAACATCACCGACTACGGTGCGTTTATCGATCTCGGCGGGATCGACGGCCTGCTCCATGTCACCGACATGGCCTGGCGCCGCGTCAATCATCCTTCCGAGATCCTCAACGTCGGCGATACGGTGAAGGTGCAGATCATCCGCATCAATCCCGATACGCAGCGCATTTCGCTCGGCATGAAGCAGCTGCAGTCCGACCCTTGGGAAGCCATCGAAGCCAAGTACCCGATCGGCGGGCGCTTCACCGGCACGGTCACGAACATCGCCGATTACGGTGCGTTCGTTGAGCTCGAGCCCGGCGTCGAAGGTCTCATCCACGTCTCCGAAATGAGCTGGACCAAGAAGAACGTTCATCCGGGCAAGATCGTCTCGACCAGCCAGGAAGTCGAAGTCCAGATCCTCGAGGTGGATCCCAACAAGCGTCGCATCTCGCTTGGCCTCAAGCAGGTCCAGGACAACCCCTGGGAAGCTTTCCTCGCCCAGCATCCGCGCGGCTCGACCGTCGAAGGGCCGATCCGCAACATCACCGAGTTCGGCCTTTTCATCGGGCTCGAGGGTGGCGTCGACGGCATGGTCCACCTCTCCGATCTCGATTGGAACCGGCCCGGCGACGAAGCCATCAAGGATTACAAGAAGGGCGACAACGTCCAGGCCGTCGTCCTCGACGTCGACAGCACCAAGGAACGCATCTCGCTCGGCATCAAGCAGGCCTCAGGCGATCCAGCTGAGACCATCGGCGGCTTCAAGCGCAGCGAAGTCGTGACCTGCGAAGTCATCGCGGTTCAGGAAAACGGCATCGAGGTCAAGGTCGGCGACACCGAGCTGACGACCTTCATCAAGCGTTCCGATCTCTCCCGCGACCGTTCCGAGCAGCGCCCCGAACGCTATAACGTCGGCGACAAGATTGACGCCGCCGTCGTCAGCCTCGACAAGGCTACCCGACGCATCACGGTCTCCGTCAAGGCGTTGGAAATCGCCGAGGAGAAACAGGCCGTCAAGCAGTATGGCTCCACCGATTCAGGGGCTTCGCTCGGTGACATCCTCGGAGCTGCGATGAAGCGCGTTACGGGCGATGCCGGCGAGGGCGACGCCGATTCCGAAAACGCATCGGAAGAGGAAAAAAGCGAAAGCTGATCGGATCCGGGCGTACGCCGGACGGGACCAGTTAAAAAGATCGTTGGACGCGCCGGGTTTTCCCGGCGCGTTCGTCGTTTCTGGCCCCGACACCGGCCCGTCGCGACCGGTTCCTTCCGGCCGCGGCGGCGCCGATAACGTGCCGGTTACCACTGCAGCCGCGTTAAGCAATGTCGCTCGAAAGTCGCTGCGCGACCCGTCCCCATTGCTGGCGGCCCAATACTTGCCTAGCTTGTCTGTGAATTTAGGGCTTCGCTAACGTTGTTTGTCCGCCACAACTCGGCAAAGCGCCGCCGCTCGGCCGGATGCAGCCAGGATGGGGCGGGCGGACGTCCGCGACTGGCACACCCGGCCTCATCAATTCGGCCCCGTTTGGGATTTTGGAGACGACCATGACACTCGACGTCGATACCCTCCTCGACCGCCGCCGCCTGCGGCGCAAGGTTACGACCTGGCGCGTCCTCGCCGTCGTCGCCGCATTGCTGGCCGTCGGATTTCTGATCTCGACCGGCGATGAAGTCACCGGTTTCCTGGCGCCCAAGCAGATCGCCAGGGTGTCGATCACCGGCACAATTCTAGAGGACAGAGCGCAGCTCAAGATGCTCGACGAGATCGCCAAGGCCGACAACGTCGAAGCTCTCATCGTCTACGTCAATAGCCCCGGCGGCACCACGACCGGCGGCGAAGCGCTCTACGACGGCCTGCGCCGGATTGCCGAAAAGAAGCCGGTTGTGGCCCAGTTTGGCACAGTGGCAGCATCCGCCGGCTATATCGTCGGGCTGGCGAGCGATCATATCGTGTCGCGCGGCAATACCATCACCGGCTCGGTTGGCGTCATCTTCCAATGGCCCCAGGTCACCGACCTGCTCGAAAAAGTCGGGGTGCAGATGAAGACGGTCAAGAGCGGCGCGTTGAAGGCGGAGCCGAATCCATTCACGATTCCGAGCCCGGAAGCCCTTGAAGTCACTGGCGAAATGGTCGCCGACGGGTTTGCCTGGTTCCACAGCCTGGTGGAATCCCGCCGGGGCATCAAGATTACCGACGTTCCGGGCCTCAAGGAAGGCCGCATCTTCTCGGGCCGTCAGGCCAAGGATTATCGCCTCGTCGACGAAATCGGCGGTGAGCCGGAAGTGTTGGCCTGGCTTGAAAAAGAGCGCGGCGTGACCGCCGATTTGAAGGTGATCGACTGGAAACCGAGCGAGCCGGGGCAATGGGGATTATCGGCGATGTCCTCCGAAATCGCCCGTAGCATCGCGGTTGGCGGCGCTGCCGGCCTCAGTGAGGCGATCACTTCGAGCGGAATTTCGCTGCTTTCGCTTGACGGCTTGGTCTCCGTTTGGCACCCTCGCGAAAATTGAGTAATTACAACGACTTTGTCTTCCGGAGGCGGCGGTGATCAAGTCGGAATTGATCCAGCGGATAGCAGCAGCGAACCCGCATCTCTACCATCGCGATGTCGAGCGCATCGTAAACGTGATCTTCGATGAGATCGTCGATGCGTTGGCGCGCGGCGATCGCGTTGAATTGCGAGGCTTTGGCGCGTTCACGGTCAAGCACCGGCCGGCGCGCGAAGGTCGCAATCCACGTACCGGCGAGCCGGTGCCGGTCGAAGAAAAGTTCGTGCCGTTCTTCAAGACCGGCAAGGAGCTTCGCGAGCGGCTGAATTCCCAGCGCAAATGAACGGCTAACTTGCGCTAAGCCATCGAGCCGCAAGCGGCAGATTTCGTGCGCCGCCAGTTGCAAAGGTGCGCGTTGTCCCGGTGGACCAAGTAGACCCCAGTAGAGCAGGTAGACAGAAGTGCTGAAACGTATCGTCACCCTCCTCGTAGCGTTCCCCGTCGCGATCCTGCTTGTCGCCCTTGCCGTGATCAACCGGCACGAGGTGCGCATGGTGCTCGATCCGTTCAAGCCGCAGGCGCCGTCGCTGGCGCTCGAACTGCCGTTCTACTTCTACCTGTTCGGCTCGATGTTCATCGGCATCATCGTCGGCGGCGTCGCGGTGTGGCTGGGCCAGGGCCGGTGGCGCCACACGGCCCGCGTAAGGGCGCAGGAAGTGCGTCGCTGGCAGGCGGAAGCCGACCGCCTCGCACATGAGCGCGATGCAGAGGTCGCCCGCACGGGTGGAACGGGCGGCGGCAAAACTCTGGCGCTCGCCCACCGGTGAAACCTAATGCCGGAAGTTGAATCAAGCCGAGATGGCACAAGTCAAGATCTGCGGTATCGCCACTGAGGCGGCTCTCGCCCACGCCATCTCGGCGGGCGCCGATTTCGTCGGGCTAGTCCACTTCGCCAAAAGCCCCCGGCATGTGAGGCTCGAGGAGGCAGCCGATTTCGTCGCCAGGGCACGGGCGCTCGGCAATGCGAAAACCGTCGTGCTGCTGATCGATCCCGGAGACGAACTCGTCGCCGCCGTCGCCGATGCGGTCGCCCCGGATATCATCCAGCTGCATGGCCACGAAACGCCGAAGCGCGTCGCCGCCATCCGTAAAATCGCAAACCGTACCATCTGGAAGGCCGTCCCCGTCGCCACGGCTGATGACGTAGCCGCCGCCGAAGCCTATCTGTTACCCGGCGTCGCCGACCTGATCTTGTTCGATGCAAAGCCGCCCGCCGGGGCGAGCCGGCCAGGCGGCAATGCCCTGCATTTCGATTGGACGATTCTCGCAGGCGTTGCACAGCGCCACCGCTTCGCGCTCGCAGGGGGGCTGACCCCCTCTAACGTCGCGGCGGCGGTCGCGACTACGAAGGCGGCCATTGTCGATGTGTCGTCGGGAGT
Source organism: Alphaproteobacteria bacterium (assembly GCA_018819265.1). GTDB lineage: Bacteria > Pseudomonadota > Alphaproteobacteria > Rhizobiales > Hyphomicrobiaceae > Filomicrobium. Next base: position 7,980 of record JAHJQI010000177.1, on the reverse strand, counting down.
CGAAACCGCGCCGGGCCGGAAAGACCCCGCGCTGGTCGAGCGTTTCATTGCCGCGGCCCGTCAGGTAGGCCAAAGTGCGGAGAAATAGCGTATGACATCGTGACGGTTCATCGCGCGACCACAGTCCAGCCGGTGCCGTAACCCGCAGACCGGACAAGAAACCGACCAACAAAGACGAGCCCTCGATGCCCAACGCCAAGGCCACCGCCTCCCTCGACCCGAAGCCCAACAGCTACCGCACCGGCCCCGACGAGCGGGGTCACTTCGGTCTGTTCGGAGGCCGCTTCGTCGCCGAAACGCTGATGCCGCTGATCCTCGACCTCGAGGAGGCCTACGAGACAGCCAAGGCCGACCCGTCGTTCGCTGCCGAGTTGAGCGGTCTCAACACCCATTACGCAGGCCGTCCCAGCCCGCTTTATTTCGCCGAAAGGCTGACCGAGCACATCCGGGAGGTGTCCGCCAAGTCGGGCGGCGCCGGCGGCGCCAAGGTCTACTTCAAGCGCGACGAACTCAACCACACCGGTTCGCACAAGATCAACAACTGCCTCGGCCAGATTCTGCTCGCCCGCCGCATGGGCAAGACCCGCATCATCGCCGAGACCGGCGCCGGCCAGCACGGCGTCGCTGTCGCAACAGTCTGCGCGCGATACGGGCTGCCCTGCGAAATCTACATGGGCGCCACCGACGTCGAGCGCCAGAAGCCGAACGTCGTGCGCATGCACATGCTGGGCGCCAGCATCAATCCGGTGACGTCGGGCGCGGGCACGCTCAAGGATGCCATGAACGAGGCCCTGCGCGACTGGGTCACCAACGTCCGCGACACCTATTACATCATCGGCACGGCTGCCGGCCCACACCCCTATCCGGAGATGGTCCGCGATTTCCAGTCGGTCATCGGCAAGGAATTGCGCGAGCAGATGCTGGAGCGCGAAGGGCGCCTGCCCGACACGCTGGTCGCCTGCATCGGCGGCGGATCGAATGCCATCGGCCTGTTCCACCCCTTCCTCGACGACGAGGGCGTTGCGATCTACGGCGTCGAAGCCGGCGGCCATGGCATCGACGTCTATAACGGCCACGCGGCGTCGATGAGCGGGGGATCGCCCGGCGTTCTGCACGGCAACCGCACCTACCTCCTGCAGGATAGCGAAGGCCAGATCCAGGAGGGCCATTCGATTTCCGCCGGCCTCGATTATCCAGGCGTCGGCCCGGAGCACTCCTGGCTCAAGGACACCGGTCGCGTCAGTTACGTGCCGATCACCGATAAGGAGGCGCTCGACGCGTTCCAGCTGTGCGCCAGGCTCGAAGGCATCATCCCGGCGCTGGAACCTGCTCACGCGCTCGCCCACGTCCTGAAACTCGCGCCGACGCTGCCCGCAGACAATATCCTCGTCATGAACATGTGTGGCCGCGGCGACAAAGATGTGTTTGCTGTCGCGGGCTACCTGGGAATGGAGATTTGAACCTCTGCCTTTGATCAGTTAATCCCTCACCTTGAGGATTTGCATCAGCGTTCAGTTAAGCGGGGTTCAGATGGGTATTGGTCGCTCGCCGTGGCTTCTTGCGGCTTTCGCGGCACTGTTCGTTGTCGCGTGGCCAACGACTTCGACGAGCTGGGCGCAAGACAAACCTGGCGCGAACCCTGCCGGGCCGCCAGAAGCGGCCACCACGGTGTCGTCCGCGCCCCGCCTCAACCTCATCGACCGCCAGCGCATGCTTGCCGAGATGCTGGCGAAGGCGTTGTGTTTCATCGATCTCAAGGTCGACAAGAAGGTGCACCGCAATCAGATGTCGGTTGCGCAGTATGTTTTCCACTCGACGCTCGAGCATCTCAACGAAGGCAGCGCCGGGCTCGAACTTGCTGCCGAAAAGCACCCCGAGCTGAAAAAAGCAATCGAGGACATCAAGCTCGCCTGGGTCAATTACGCCGAGCCGCTCAATAGCTGGACCGGCGGCAGATGGGGCAAGGAGCAATTCGCCATCAAGGTCTACGAGGTCGACGAAGCCTATGAAAAGCAGCTTACCGAGGCAATCGGGATCTATCGCAAGGTGCTCGTCGATGCCGGCGGCGTCACGCAAGATGCGGCTGCCGCAATTCTTGCCGCCGGTCAGCAGCGCACGCTGACCCAGCAGTTTTCCAAGCAATTCTGCCAGGCGCTTTCCGGCTACAAGACCGAGGTGACCCGAGAAAACCTCAAACAGTCGCTGGCCCTTTACAAGGACGTCACCAAGAAGTTCGCGGCAGGGGCCAAGGAGTTGGGTCTCACCGAAGAGCAGCCCGGCCTGGTGCTCGACAACATCGAACTGGCGCGCGCGACATTTGCCACGATCGAACCCATACTCACCTCAGCCCTCGACGGCAAGAAGCCGACGCCCGAGGAGTTGAGCCTTGTCGCCACGGCGAACGTCGAGCTGCTCCGGCACTGGGAGAAGATCGTTTCGACGTATGTACTGCTGAATTGAGTAGATCGGTGGCCGCGATCGTAGAAGCCGACTATGCGATCTCGGGCCCCAAGGGCTCGGCTCGCGATCCCGCCGCCCCACTCGACCAAACTCAACACTTTCGAGCTGGTCTTATCTAAGCAGAACTAGCCGCCCTGTTTCCAGGTGGCGCTCGAACGACATCGCTTGCAGACGCGGTTGCCCGACCAGGAACTCAAGAATTCCTTGGCGCACATCAAGCATGTCCGCATGCGCTCATCAGCCGTTTTCACGGGCTCATGTAGGCAATCCGACTTTTCCCTAATACGATCCATGGAGGAACATGTGGCGAACGCGCGAATAAAAATCAAGAGGGTAAAGCGACTGTTAAGCGGAACGGCCTTTTTTTAAGCACTTTCTTGCTTGCGCGGCGCAGGAAGCCATCCCAGTGGAAAATCTTGAACGCGGGGCAGTGCCCCCCATATGCTTAGGCACTGTGATCGAAGCGAACCCGCAGCCACGAACGTGGAGCGGGGCGTCGAAGGTGCCGAAGCCGGGCCTGGATCGCCAACCTCGATCGCAACAAGTCGCTTTCTTGAGAAGGGCTTAGCGAAATGACCAGAATGGGCACTCTGTCCCACCCGCTGCTCCTGGGTTTCGAGGAAATCGAGCGGCTGATCGATCGCGCCGGCAAAGGCGCCGACGGCGGCTATCCTCCCTACAATATCGAACGAATCGCTGCGTCGGTCGAGAACGGTCCGGAACTTTTGCGGATTACGCTCGCCGTAGCCGGCTTTACGCAGGCCCAGCTCGACATCACGCTGGAAGACAATCAGCTCGTTATCCGTGGCCGCCAGGACGACGACAAGGAGCGCGAATTCCTGCATCGCGGCATCGCGGCGCGCCAGTTTCAGAGAACTTTCGTTTTGGCCGACGGTATCGAGGTGCGCAAGGCGGACCTCACCAACGGGTTGCTTGAGATCGACCTCGTCAAGCTCGAACCGGAACGCATGGTGCGGCGAATAGAAATAGGCAATGCGAAGGGTGGCAGTGTCCGCTAGCCACACCAATATGAAGAAGTGTCCCTCAGGCATGGCGGCCTGCGACGAATCGTTGGAACATACTGCTTGAGTAATTGTTTTGAATTTGCCGGAAAAACGTGCCGATTTCACCAGAATGATGGTGCAATGATGGGAATGGGGGAGCGCGCTGTTGCTCACTGTTCGAGGGCAGCGCGGTGGATGGAGGAGTGAGCGTTATGACTGTAGACACCGCCCTGAGACGTGACATCAGTACCGACGAGCTCGAGAGGCTCGGTGGTGGGGAGGTGGCGTACATCAAGACGCTGTCTTCCGAGGAAGCCAACGAGATCTATCCCCTCGACGATACGCTGCCCGAAGGCATCAACATCTATGCGTTGCATGCCGCCGATGGAACGCCGATCGCGCTGACCGACTCGATGCAGGCCGCCCTCGGCCAGGCCATCGATGACGAACTTGTGGTTGCGAGCCTCCACTGAGGCCGGCGAAGTACGTCGTAGCCTGCACGTTGAACTTGGTTTGAGGAGCCCCGACCGCTTGCCGCTGTCGGGGTTTTTTTGCACGCCGCGCCGCGCTACTCCAGGCGGTCACACTGTCATTTGGCGGACTATTGAAAGAGCAACTTCGGGCGATCTGCGTCTCAATGCATTTGATTCCGCCCAGGAGTGGCGGTTGCGCCACCCACAGCGACATATTTCCCTTGTGCCCCGATGACGAGATGGGGGAATAGGCGAGATTTCCTAGCCTCTACTGCCAAGGCGACAATGCGTCGATCACTCCACCACGGCTGGCAAAATCCTTCTTATCTTTGAAGGCCTGCCGAATCTGCTTCAGTTTCGCGATACGAGTCTTATAGAGTTTCGCGAAGCGCCGGGATTTAGTGTAGTTGACGCCAACCTTGTCCAAGTCGGCCGACTTAAGGGACCGGTCTTTCTCTAAATCGCGGATTGCTGCTTCAAACTTGGTGTCGTCGAGCCCAGCCGATTCCAACGCGTTCAAATGCTTTTCACCGGGATCAGCCGAGATTGTCTCTTTGAGACCTTGAAGAAATTGCTCACAATCCTGCGCATCGGCTCCTTTGACGGAGTCGGCAAGGGCGGCCATGTCGCCAGCTGGCCCCTTAGCTCCCCCTGCAGAAAAAATCTTCTGCAGATCTTCTAGGATGCCGCGAAATTCTGCGACTTTCATTGCTTGCCTCTCAAAATAGAAGACGCGCACGAATCACTCGCCCAGAGTTTGGCATCCAATTCAGGCAATACAAGGCTCACTTCACAGAAGATTTTATGAGCTCAGCGACCTTCACTACCGATTTCTTGTCGTGACTTTTTAGCAATTTCTCGAACTCTGCTAGAGCGTGGCTGGCGGCAACCTCACCAGCTTGCTCCTTTTGACGACCAGCCTCGGCTAGAACCTTACGCAACTGGGCAACATTCATCTCGCGCGCCTTTCCTCGATCTCGTCACGCAGGGCATCGAACCACCCCTTGGCTTCGAATACGCCCTCCTTGTTAGGCACATAGTATGGCAACTGCCCCTCTTGTAGTGCCTCAGAGAACAATGCCCGCTGAGGAATGATGCTGCGCATGATGAGGTCGTCGTCTGAGGACCGTTGATCAAGCGGCCATAAGCCGGCTGCGTTCAATCTTGCAAGGCTGAGCGCTGCGTCTTCTCGATCTGTCAGAGTTCCAGGACGGTAGGTCATAGTTGGCAACACGCCCAAGACCTTTAAAGACCTGTTTAGCTCTCGAAATTTCTTTGTGTGCTGGAGGTAGGACCCGACGGCATAAGCTGATAGCCGATCCGCGATGGTCGGGACCAACATGTGGGTGCTCGCCATGAGAGCGTTGACGTGTCCAGATGCGATGCGAGGTGGCGTATCAATTATCACGACGTCGAACGCCAGCAACGCTGTGTCATTCAGCAGTACGTTTGCCAAACGATATCTTTGATCACCATCGGCGTGATCGCCAAACAGATACTTTACGAACAGCTTCCCCTCGATATCTGCAAGGGTGTAATCGGTCGCCAAAAACCTAGCATTCTTTATGGCTGAATCAATTGAGATCGAAGCTTTCGAGAGTTCATCGAAACCTGCGACATCGCGCAGAAGCCTTGTGACGTTTGCTCCATCCTGAACGACTTGTCCATCGGCCCCGGCGGCCCTTAGAATCATCATTGTGAGAGAACCCTGGAAGTCGAAATCGATCAAGAGTACGCGTCTGCCGGCGGCCGAATAGCTGGCTGCAAGATTGGCCGCTGTCGTTGATTTTCCGACACCACCCTTTTGGTTGGCAACTGACAAAATAAAGCGGTCCTTGTTGGCAAGAGCGTCATCATAGCCAACAGGTGGTGCAGCGGTGTGTACGGACCAAAGCTCTTCACTTGGCCTCTCCAGAGATCCACGCAACGCCTCAATGTAGGCCTCGCGTTCCTTGATCGCTTTATCTTTGGTATCAAGCTCACTTGATTGTCGTTCTAGGCGCTCGCCCTGCAGTGCGACCGTGCGCTGCATCGTGTCGATCGTTTCCTGCTTCTCTCTTGCCTTGTTCTCAGCGAAGTTGGCGCTTGACACCGCGCTTTCGGCTTCGGCCTTCTTCGCTTCGAGCTGCCTACTCTTTTCTTTAAGATCTTCCCCTCGCTGTTCCAATTGATCGGCAAGACGACGCTGGGTTAGCCAGCTCATCACCGCCAAAGCGGCACTCACGATTGCGACGATGATCGCCAGTGAAAGTAGAACCTCTTCTGGCACTCCGGCTCGACGAAGAGAGTCAAACAACTCAGACATGGCACCCCCTAACGCAATGCTGCGAACAGTCTAACTCCGGGACGCAACCTTAGGAAGTGCTCGTTCCAATTTCCAAGGGGGAGTCCCCTGTGCGCCCTTCACCCCTTGTAATGGGCGAACTGGCCGCGGTGCTTGAAGCGCTCAAGATAACCTGGAACGATGCTTGCGGCGGCGTGCGGGGCTGCGACGCCGAGAGCCTCGATCGTGCGCCCTTCGGACCTGGCGGCGGCGCTGACGACGTTATCGGATTGCAGCATGCGGATCTGGTCGAGGGTCAGCGGACGCAGCGAATTGGGCAGCGGCCACGTCAACAGCGCCTGCAGCTTCGCCAGCCAGAACGGCAGCCTGAGATAGCCGACGTTGCGGCCGGACCATTGCTTGGTGCGATCGAGGAGCTGCCTGAAGCTCAACATCTCCGGGCCGCCAATCTCGTAGACGGTGCCGGGCACGCCTGCCCCTTCGACGGTGTTGGCGATTGCCGTGCCGAGATCGCCGACATAGACCGGCTGGAAGCGCGTGCGACCGCCGCCGATCAGCGGCAAGAACGGCGACAGGCGCGCCAGCCCGGCGAAACGATTAAAGAATTCATCCTCCGGGCCGAACACGATCGAGGGCCGCAGGATGATCGCGCCGGGGAATTCTTCGAGGACAGCGGCTTCGCCACGGGCCTTCGTGCGGGCGTACTCGGCTGGCGATTTTTCGTCGGCACCGATGGCGGAGATGTGAATGAAGCGTGGGACGCCGGCTTCACGGGCGGCCTTGGCGATGGCGCGCGGCCCGGTGACGTGAAGCGCCTCGAAGTTCTGCCGGCCCGATGGCGCCAGAATGCCGACCGCGTTGACAACTGCATCGGCTCCGGCGACGGCCTGGGCGATCGAGTTGGGGTAACGCAGGTTGGCCTGTATGGGGTGGATCTGGCCGACCGCACCCATCGGCTGCAAATGGCCCGCGAGATCAGGGCGGCGGCTTGCAGCGCGGATGCGCCAGCCGCGGCTTGCGAGTTCCCGGGTTGCATATCGGCCGACGAAGCCGGGACCGCCGAAGATCGTGACGAGTCTGCCTGCGGATCGCTGATCTGCCATCTTGCCCTCGCGTTTGTCGTTCTGCCGTCGTGCGGTTTCTTCCTCGACCTATAATCAGCCGCCGCCTGCGTGGAAAGACGCCATTGGTCACGGGTTGGCGTCGCATGACGCGATGGTTCGCCCGAGTAGCGCCCATGCCGGAAGTACTTTTAGTCGCCAACACTCGGCAAGCCGGTGTTGGGCAGTTGCCAACTAGTCGCCAACACTCGGCAAGCCGGTGTTGGGCAGTTGCCAACACTCCTTTGCCTGACACTTCGCAGGCTCGTGCACCTCCTCGGCCTGACACTTCGCAGGCTCGTGTCAGATGCAAGCCGTGCTGGGCCAGTTGACAAACACCAGTGCGCCAACTAACTCCGTGGCTCCCGATCGCCTAGACAATGCCCAGGTGGCGGAATTGGTAGACGCGCTGGCTTCAGGTGCCAGTGACCGCAAGGTCGTGAAGGTTCGAGTCCTTTCCTGGGCACCATGTTTTTTGTTTGGTCCACACTTCCTCAAGTCGTGTGAAGCCGGTTGGTCCACGCTTCCTTTGCTCAACACGCGGCAAGCCGGTGTTGACGACCTTGGCTCAACACGCGGCAAGCCGGTGTTGACGACCTAAATTCGGGTCGGAATAGGGCTTCGAAGGGGCGGCGCGTTAGTTCTGGCCAACACTTTGC
>JAHJQI010000231.1 GCA_018819265.1 Alphaproteobacteria bacterium | reverse complement strand
TTCCCATTCCACCCGCCACGAGAGGATCTCTTTGACTATCACAAACACCTGCGCGTTGGGTGGGTTGGGAACACTGAGCCTGGCCTGTTTGCGCAAACGAAGGGTCTGGACATGATGCGCCAGGTCTGCAACAGAGTCGATGGAGTAAAATTCGTCGCGCACGACAAGGCCCGCCATGGCTTGATTCCGTTCGAGCAAGTGCATGAGGACCTCGCGCTCGTTGATGTTATTTTGTGTTACTCGGCCTGCGAGGGAACTCCCAATCCGATCCTGGAGGCCAGCGCAATCGGGCGCGCGTGGATCTCCACGGACGTTGGGATTGTCTCGGAGCTGCTGGTCGACGCGCATGCGATGGGATTTGCGGCACCCCCCGGCATTGTCATCCCACGCGAGCCTGTCTTTCTGGCGCGTGCATTGGAGATGCTCCGAGATGACCGCGAGCTAGTTTTATCAATGGCGGGGTGCGGATACCAGGTGGTCACCGAGCGGTGGAACTGGGCAGAAAAATCACAGCAATTTAAACAGGCGCTGCTGGCGCTGGAGGTACGACCATGACAGACTGGCTACGGACACGAGACACTTCGTTCACATTCGGCGGAACCAAAGTGCAACAGGTACCCTCAGCTCTACCATGGCTTGAGCGGCTCTGTGTCAGCCTCGGAGTCAAAAGCGTGCTGGAACTGGGGACCGGTTGGGGAGCGACGACCTGCCTGTTTGGAATGCTGTTTCCTGGGCGCGTGACCACCTGCTCGCTCAAGGATCTGCGTGGCAAGCACGCGCAAGATCTCCACGAGCGACTTGGCATCGAGTTTATCAGCGCCGATCTGTATCAGCCGGAAACGGTTGATATGCTGTGGACAGTGGAAGATGAGAAGCGAGGCGATGAGCCCATGTTGCTGTTCTGTGACGGGGGAAACAAGCACAAGGATTTTGAGCTATACACCCCACACACCCGCGTTGGTGACCTTATCGTGTGCCATGATACATATCGCGAGTTTCACCCAGGCAAGCTAGGCGCGCCCGAAGTGGCTGCGGCGCAACGCCTTGAGCGCATATTGCAGATTGAACTTGACGTTGATAACTCCTGGCTGTGCGCGTACGTGCGGGGCGGTGCAGCATGAAGCTGCTCATCATTGGCCAATGCTTCGAAGACTACGGTTGTTTGCCCTATCAGGCTGCACACAAAAGCGAGGAGCGGGATGTCCATCTTTCCGCTGAGCTCGTGAAGTTGGGATGGTCCGTTGACCTGTTGACGGGCAAGGGAGATCAGCGATTGTCAACAGGCGTTCAACAGGTTAATTGGGGCGACGTGGACCCAGATGACTACCACTGGATACTCGTGACTCACTATCGCGGCTTTTGGAATCTCAACGAACATCCCGAGACGAAAGAGAAAGTCTTCGAGCATCAGCGCGTGGCGGCAAATCTCGACGGCTTTTACCGTGACAGCAACCAGGCAATGGGAAACGTGCGCATTGTGGGTGCGACAACGGCGCCACTAGCGGCTGAATACAGCAAGATGTTCTCACACCTCAGTACGATTGTCACTCCGTATGGATTCCCAGAATTCGATCCGCTGCTTCCAAATCCGTACCCAACGCGCGCGCCTGTGGTGCTTTACGTTGGGTGCTTTATCACAGGCGCGTTGCATGCCATCAATGAAATCGCGCGCGAGGGTTTGGGCCGTTGGGAGGTCTGGATCGCGGGGCTGTTCACTGGCGCGTACTGGGCCGCGCATGGCGACGGGCCAACGCTAAACGACAAGGCGCGCGCTGAACTCTTCCACGAGAATGTGCATTTTATCAGCGATTTGAAGCCATGGCGCTATCCCAACGTGAGTTGGAAGGCTGGCCACCTTCAGGCTGATTATGAGGCGGGGCAGATTGTCGGTGGTCACGGGCCAGTGAATCGGAGCGAGATCGATCCGTTTGTACTCCATGCCGATGTCGCGGTGTCGTTTGTGGAGCATCTGGATTCGACACTCTCATGCAAGCTATTTGACTACTTGGGCGCGGGCGTGCCAACGCTGAGCGAGGAGGGGCCACCCAACGCAGGCGACATCCTGAGCCTGAGCGCTGGGCGTGTCGGGCCGCGCTCCATGATGCCTGCGTTTATTTGCAACGAGCTAGCTGTACCAAGGGACCGAGCAAAAATCAGGACGGCTGCGCAGGCGCTGGGTGGCTGGCCTGTGATCGCGCAACGCTGGGATCATGCGATGAGGGTGGCGCTATGAATGTAATTTTCTTAGACGTTGACGGCGTGATCAATCTTTGCTTGGAGCGCCCTCAGCCGGACGGATCAGGCGAGTACAGATGGTCCGGATTGAAGCGAGATCGCATGGCAAATCTCAACAGAATAGTCAATGCAACCGGTGCCGTGGTGGTGATCTCGAGCTCGTGGAAGTACAGCAAGACTCTGGAGCAAATCAATCGCATGTTCCGTGAAGTCGGCTTCATAGGGCAGGTCATAGACTTTACTCCAAATCTGAGCGGGAAACGCTGGCGCGTGCGCGGGTATGAGATTCTGGCGTGGCTTGTAGAGCATTGGGATACGGTCGACGGGTTTTGCTTGATTGACGATGGGCCGTGGACATCAGGCATCAAGGCGCTTGAGGATCGACTGGTGCGCCTTGTCTCCGAAGATGGGCTGCTTGATTCATACGTTGAGCGTTGTGTCGCAGCGCTCCGCTTGGATTGGGAGCCAGACCGCTATGATCATTGATCCCCTAAATCCACCAGGGCGCCACGCCTCACTCACGGGCGTTGGAATCGAGCCGTGGCTGACACGCGAGTTTATCGAGCTATTCAAGACGTGGCCGACTGCTCTTTGGTCTATGGCAGAGTGGGGCAGTGGTGGCGGCTCGATTTGGTTCGCTCAGCGAGTCATGTCAGTCGTGACCGTTGAAAACGATCTTGAGTTCGCTGAGGCCCTACGGCCACATCTTCCGCCCAATGTGGAATACAAAGCATGCTGCGGAGTGGCCTATATCCACGCGCTTGCTGATTTACAAGATCTCTCGCTTGACTTCTTGCTCATCGACGGCAGGCAGCGCCACGCGTGCGCGCTGGTCGGTATGCCCAAGGTGAAGCATGGTGGCATTGTCGCGCTCGATAATGCCGAGCGCGCGGCTTATGCGCCGATACTCGAACTGCTCGATCAAAATTCGCAATCTTGCCAGCGAACAACAAACGGTCGATGGCGTACTGATTTTTGGGTGCTGGACTAGCAGCATTCCATCACAGCAAAAATAGGACGGAACATGTTGGATTTAAACGAAAAGGTGACTGTCTTTATCGTGACCGTTGGGGGGCTTGACTATGCCCCATGTCGGGCTGCTCTACGCGCGCAGGATAGCCAGTTCAATCTCGAAATCATCCGCAACATTGCCCCGATGAATGCAGCGTTTCAGCAGATGGCTGAGCGCTGTAAGACTCCGTTTTTTGTGCAGGTGGATGAGGACATGATCCTTGAGCCGCACGCTGTGCGCCAGCTCTACGAAGAGATGCAGGAGCAGGCGCCCAATGTGGCGTTTCACTGCCTCTCTTTATGGGACACGGACTTGGGCTATCCTATCGATGGCTGCAAGATTTACAGGCACGCGATCATGGCACAGGTGCCATGGCGTGACTCGTATTCCTGTGAGGTCGACCAGTTCGAGCGTTTGTGGGAATCTGGTTTCCAGTTCTCGCGACGATGGCGGCCGTATCGAGGGGATCACGTAATAGGCGAGCATGGTAGATTCTGGACGCCTAAGACTCTTTTCCAGCGATATCGTAGAATTGCTATTAAGAGTCGAATCAATCCCAAGATGTTCGCCTGGTGGGATCAATGGGGCAGCAATCTGCTGCAACGCTTTGCGTTCACTGGCACACAGCGCGCTCTCTTCGCGATGCTGGGCTGGATTGATGGCAAGCGCACGGAACTATCCGCGCCCGTGACTGAGGCTAACTTTCGCCAATCACGCCATGATCCGGACTTTTCCGCATTCAGAGACTTTCGGCTGAAAGACAGCGCCATCGTTCCAGTCGAAATAGCCACGCGAGCAAAGGCGCGAAAGCTGCCAGGGCCACGCGAGCTCAATGTTTATCAAACGAGTCGGTGCAATTTTACCTGCACATGGTGTCGTCGCCAGCACCAGGATTTGCCCAGCGCGCGCGACGTTGAGCCCGAGCTGCTCAAGCGGGCGCTCGAACTGTATCCGTCAATCACCTCGGTGTGCTTTGCTGGTTTCGGTGAGCCCCTTCTCTCCGAGCATTTAGCTGACTGTGTGGCTGTGGCAAAATCGTTAAAAAAGCAAACGCTCCTGATTACGAATGGCTCGCTTCTGGAGTCGACCAGCTTTGACCTGCTGTGCCAGTTCGATCAGGTCAGTGTGAGCCTCAATGCCGAGTCTGCCGAGGCGCATTCGTTGACCACAGGCTCGAAGGATTTTCATGAGATCCTGGACACAATCCGCGTGATGAAAGAGACCGGCATCGATTGCATGCTGTCGTTTGTTGTGACGAGGGAGAACTGGGCGCGCGTTGGCCTGTATCTTGATCTTGCCCAGGATTTGGACTGCGGCGTGGACTTGCTAAGCGTGCTGCCCCATTACTCGGCCAGTCGGGACGATCGAGCGTTTTGGCATGCTGCCCTGCTGCGAGACAACATCGAATCGCAGATGTGGATCGACAAGCTGCGCAAGCATGCCTGGGCTGCTCATGTGCGCACATGGCCCACGCTCATTGGGCGCGACCGTGACGCATGCCCCCGGACGTGCGATAGTATGAGCGTTTCGATGGGCATCAATGGCGACGGGAATATTACAGCGTGCAGGCGCGTGATGCCTCCAGCCCCAGAGACCGGGCATCTTGAAGACAGAGATCCCTGGAACGGTGCTGGATGTTCCAGCGCTCGACTGGCCTTTAAGGCCGATGGCATCGACGTTTGTTCGATGTGCTTCGGTAACTGGAAAACAGCCCAGTGATGGAGTAGAGAAAATGTCTGATCCTCAATCGAAATCAACTGTTGTCCACATCACCAACCCGACGGACCTCCCAGGAGGGACCGGGACGCCAGCCGAGGTGGACCTGGTAGCTATCAATGGCGTGGCACCCGCAGTGGGGGCGGGCGTGGTGAATCCTGGCACATCGCGCCAGACCCTCGCCAGCAATGACCCGGCGGTGGTCAGCCTTGCGTCGATCGACGCGAAGGCCACCGCAAGAGATGCCTTGCTGACGCTCATTCAGGGCGTCTTGACGAATTGGGATGAGACTAATCGAGCGGCGATTAATCCAATCGTCGGCGAAG
>JAHJQI010000232.1 GCA_018819265.1 Alphaproteobacteria bacterium | reverse complement strand
TGGTGATGCAGGTCGTTGTCGAGGACGCTTCGCGCCTCGACAACGCGCTGCGGATTCCATCCACTGGCCGTTCGGCGCAAAGCGCCTCACAACCAGCGGATTCAGCATACAAGCCCGGTGACAAGCAAGCTTGCCCCCGGCCTTGCTGCTGATCCGCAGCGCGTTATGACTCTTGACGTTTACTGAAACTGGGGAGAATTAAACTGGCTAGGGATTGGGAAAAGACATTTTCTTTCTGGGCTCAATCGCCCAGTGCAACTGAAGAGGAACGCTGTGAGCGGGTTGTCAGTGCAATAAAAAAGGCCATTAGCAACAGCGAGAAGCTACAAAAACGAAAGATATTAGTATTCACACAAGGATCGTTTCGCAACCGTGTTAATGTACGGCAGGAAAGCGACGTAGATGTCGGAGTTATGCTTTACGAATACTTTCTTGCGCAATACCCAGAAGGGAAAATTAACTCTGATTTTGGAAATACTGACGTTGACTATCCTTTCTCGCAATTTAAAAATGAACTTGAAGATGCGCTAGTGAGTTATTTCGGCCGTGCTACTGTGAAACGCGGAAACAAAGCTTTCGATATTAAGGCGCCGCAATCTAAGGTTGAGGCGGATGTTGTCCCCCTTTTTGAGTTTCGCCGATACTGGGACAATGGAACTTATCGTGCGGGGGTGGCGCTATTTCCTGATAAAGGCGGCCGTAGAATTGAAAATTATCCTGAGCGCTTGGTGGATTATTGGCCGCCTACGCCGTTGCACTACGAGAATGGTGTATCAAAAAACACTGCAACTAATCGGCGTTTCAAAGGAATGGTTCGTATACTAAAAAAGCTGAGAATCGAATTGGAAGAGGCCGGAAACCAAACAGTAACAGCTGTCCCAGGATATCTCATAGAGTGTCTCGCTTGGAATTCGCCCAATTGGTGCTTCAGCCACGATACTTGGGTGGATCGAGTCCAATCAGTATTGAGGTTTCTATGGCAAAACACTAAAGATTCCTCTCTTTGTGATAACTGGTGCGAGGTAGATGACATCAAGTATCTTTTTCGAATCACACAACCTTGGACAAGAGAGCAGGCGCATTCTACCATTAACAGCATATGGGATTATGTGGGAGTGAAGCCTATATGAAGCTTGAACGCCTTCACATAACGGCCTTTGTTGGTATTGCCGCCATAATATGGGCGGTTGTACTCATTTGCCAAGGGACTCCAGTAAATTGGGATCATGCACGCCCCTTTAGTGTCGTAGTCAGTAGTTTAGTTTGCTTAGGATTGCTATTTGAGTTTGTATTCTGGCGCCTACCAGTTTTTCACGGTTGGTTTTTCAAGCGACCCGATCTCCGAGGGACTTGGAGAGTCGAAATTCAGCCTAGTTACATGCGCCCAGAAAACAATGAGCGGGTGCCTATGATCGTATGCTATATGGGCGTGAAGCAAACACTGTCAACACTTAATATGCATCTTATGACCCCTGAATCCGAGTCGTGGTTGATAGCTAATCATGTGCGGATTTCCCCGAGCGGTAATGGTTTTCAAATAATCGGTGTCTACACAAATGAGCCAAATGTTCATTTGCGGGATGAAAGAATTAGTGAAATGCACCAAGGCGCAATAATCATTGAGACACATGGTCCAAGTCTTAGGCCTAAAACGCTCACTGCAAAATACTGGACTGATCGTAAAACCACAGGCACAATGGAGTCCACAGAGCGAATCAGCGTCGTTTGCACCCGATTTGTGGATGCTGAAAATACATTTAGAAGCGGAGCTGGAACTGATGGATATGTATCTCAAAAACCCAAATAGTCATAACAAAGCATTGCAGCGGACAAGCCGCTGAATGCGGCGTTAGACGCGGCGAAGGAAATTCCACCAAATGATCGATCTACAAAAACTCGACTACTCCGAATTTGAGATCCTCATAGGGCTCTTACTCAAGCGTGAGGGAAAGGGGGACGGTGAGGGAAAGGGGGACGTCCTTAAAGAATTAAATAACTCAAATCAAAAGTATAGATATTTGATTATTTAAG
>JAHJQI010000176.1 GCA_018819265.1 Alphaproteobacteria bacterium | reverse complement strand
GTGTTGGGCTGGTTCGGTGGCCAACACTTCCTAAAGTCGTGTTGGGCTGGTTCGGTGGCCAACACTTCCTAAAGTCGTGTTGGGCTGGTTCGGTGGCCAACACTTCCTAAAGTCGTGTTGGGCTGTTGAACCCAATATGCGGGAGGAGCCGTGGGCGCGCTGTTCCGGGCGGGACAAGGAGGGACTTTTCTTCGAGAAAATTAAGTGTGGCGCTGGACGTGCGCGGAAAACGCCGGTCAGCAGTGCAAAATTCACCGGACTCGGCACTTGTCACATTCGCTATTTTGAATATATTGACCGACTTTGATCAACACCATCGAAAAGGTCCAGGAGGGCCAGCGATTTGACTGAATTCACACCAATATCCGCTGTCGTCGGCGGTGTCCTGATCGGGCTCGGCGCCGTCATGGCGATGGGTCTCATGGGCCGCATCGCCGGCATGTCCGGGATAGTCGCCGGAACGGTGTTTTCGTCGTCTGCCGGCGAGTGGTCTTGGCGCGTTGCATTTCTCGCCGGGATGGTTGCTGCGCCAACATTCTACACCCTGGCGATGGGCCATTCGCCCGAATTCGAGATGCCGGGAACGACGATGTTGAACATCGTCTCCGGGCTGATCGTCGGGGTCGGCGTCACTTTCGCAGCAGGCTGCGCCAGCGGCCACGGCGTCTGCGGCCTTGCCCGCCTGTCACCGCGCTCCATAGTCGCAACCAGCATCTTCATGGCCGTCGCCATCGCGACGGTGTTCGTCACCCGTCACGTTATCGGAGGCTGATATGCGTAATATTGCAGCACTCGCAACAGGGCTCGTGTTCGGTCTCGGCATGACCGTCTCGGGGATGATCAACCCCGCCAAGGTTCTCAACTTCTTCGATATCGCGGGCGCCTGGGACCCAAGTCTGGCGCTGGTCATGGGCTCCGCACTCATCACGACGGCCATCGGCTATCGCATTGTGTTCGCGACAGGTGCGCCGCTCCTGACAGATCGATTCGAACTGCCGACACGCAAGGACATCGACATGCCGCTCGTTGCCGGTTCGGCGGTCTACGGGGTCGGCTGGGGCCTGATCGGGTATTGCCCCGGCGGCGTCGTACCGGCGCTGGGGCTCGGCCGTCCGGAACCCTGGATCTTTACCGCGGCGCTGGTTGCCGGTATGGCTGCTGCTCGGTTTGCCAGGACCAGAATGGTCGCGGCGCCGGCTCGGGGATGAGGTATCCGCGCTATGATCGCGAACAAAGTCACTGACGACATTTCAGTCGCGCCGCAAATCACCGTCGAAGACGTCGCTGCAATCGCGGCGGCTGGCTTCCGGTCGATCGTCTGCAATCGGCCCGACGGCGAATCGAGTGGACAGGCGGCAGTCGACGACGTCAAGGCGGCGGCGGAGGCCCAAGGGCTGAGCTTCAGCTATCAGCCGGTCCTCAGCGGGCGGATGAGCATTGAGGACGTGCAAGCCTTCAAAACTCTTTACGAGGCCGCACCGAAGCCTATTCTGGCCTACTGCCGTTCGGGTACACGCTGCGCTTTTCTGTGGGCCTTCTCGCAGGCGGGGAACATGGCCACAGGCGACATTCTGGCCGCAACGGCGGCTGCCGGATACGATCTCTCGGGAATGGCGCCGGCGCTCGAGCGGATCGGCAAGTAGGCGAGCGGGTAGCGGGAAGCGATCGGTCAACTGGCGTTGACCGGGACGTCGTGCCTATCTTGTCCAGACGGGATGTCGAAATCCTCCCTATCGGCAAGTTCGCCAGCACCCGGCCGCGAGTGCGCGAGATAAGTTCGCTTCTACTGCATGAAGGCACATCCATGGCGAACCGGACGGCCGGACCCGAGATCGAGCGGCTCATCAAGCTTCTGGCGAAACTTCCCGGCCTCGGCCCGCGGTCGGCGCGCAAAGCCGCGCTGATGCTGATCAAGCGGCGTGCCGACCTACTCGAACCGCTCGCCGAGGCGCTGGCCGAAGCCAAAGACAAAATCACGATCTGCCCGGAGTGCGGCAACGTCGACACGCTGTCGCCGTGCGGCATATGCCAGCATCCGAACCGCGACGGTTCAATGATCGTCGTGGTGGAAGAAGTCGGCGACCTGTGGGCACTCGAGCGGGCCGGCGTCGTCAAGGGCCGCTACCATGTACTGGGCGGGCATCTCTCGCCGCTCGACGGCATCGGGCCCGAAGACCTCTCGATCGGCAAGCTGGTGCAACGGGCGCAGGCCGAGGAGGTGAGCGAAGTGCTGCTGGCGCTGAACGCCACGGTGGAAGGGCAATCGACGATGCATTACGTAAGGGACCTGTTGGCCGACTGCGGCGTTGCCGTCTCGGAGATCCAAAAGGGCGTGCCGATGGGCGGCGAACTCGACTACCTCGACGAGGGAACGCTGGCGGCGGCGATCAACGCGCGGCGGCGTATCTGAGCAGTTTGGGTCACGCGCTACAGGCGAGATGGCAATCGGTGGGTGGCCAGCGGCGATCAAAGATTGGCATGAATGATTGTGCACGCGCTTCAGTCCCTTCCATTGGCCGCTCGGCTTATCGAAAGTACTAATGTCCAACTCCGATACAGCGCCGCGAACCAAACCCCGGCCGGCACGCCGGCAGGCGATGCAGCCGAAATTCGTCACCGGCTCGCTGTTGCGGCACCTGCTCGTGATGACCGGTACCGGCGCGCTCGGACTCGTCGCCATCTTCGTCGGCGACCTTGCCAACATCTACTTCCTCAGCCTGCTCGACGAACGCCAGGCGCTCGTCGCGGCCGTCGGCTATGCCAGCACCGTCCTGATGCTGACGATCGGCATCGGTATCGGCCTTGCAATCGCGTCGACGTCACTGATCTCGCCGGCACTCGGGGCGGGGCGCAACGTGCGCGCGCGGCGGCTGACGGCCAACGCCCACCTATGGACGGTCGCAGTTTCGGCATTTCTGGCGCTGGTGGTGTGGCTGACTATTCCGCAGCTTCTCGATCTTCTCGGAGCGACCGGGCGGACCCACGAGCTCGCCGTCACCTACCTCTCGATTGCGGTGCCGGCGCTGCCGCCGCTGGCACTCGGCATGACATCGTCGGCGGTCCTGCGCTCGGTTGGAGATGCGCGGCGCGCGATGAACGTGACGCTGTTTGGAGCGATCGCGAATGTCGTTCTCGATCCGATTTTGATCTTCGGCTTCGATCTCGGCATCGTCGGCGCTGCCTGGGCGTCGGTCCTGGCCCGCGTCACCGTCATGGCGGTCGGTCTTTACGGCGTCGTCGTCGTTCACAAGATGATGGGGCGGCCCAAGGTGCAGACGTTCATCGCGGACGGCTGGCTGCTGGCGGCCGTGGCGCTGCCTGCGGTCGCAACCAATCTGGCGACGCCTGTGGCCAACGCCTACATCACCGCGGTCATGTCCACCCACGGTGACGCGGCGGTTGCCGCCTGGACCATCATCGGGCGCATCATGCCGGTGGCTTTCGGGGTGGTGTTCGCACTCTCCGGGGTGGTCGGGCCGATCATCGGTCAGAACTATGGCGCACGCGACAAGGCGCGGATGCATGAAACCCTGCGCCTGGCCGTTTGGGTCACAGGCGGCTTTACGGTCGGCGCATGGCTGTTGCTCGCAGTTACGGCACCCTTCATTGTCAGCCAGTTCCGTGCGGACGGCGAAACCGCCGACCTGATCTACCTGTTCTGTCGCTGGCTCTCGCCGCTGTTTTTCTTCCTCGGCATCCTGTTCGTCGCGAACGCTTCCTTCAACACATTGGGCCGGGCGCATATCTCGACAGCACTGAACTGGGGGCGGGCGACGCTGGGGACTGTGCCATTCGTGCTCGCAGGCGATCATTACGCCGGCGCAGCAGGGGTGCTGACCGGACAGATGATCGGCGCAATCTTTTTCGGCACGATAGCGGTGTTTCTCGGACACAGGCTGATCGATTATGTCGGAGAAGGCGCCGCTACGCCTGCCGCAGCGAACGGCCGGCTCGACCCCGCGATCAACAGGTTCCTGGGCATCGGGGCGGCGCAAAACCCTGCGAAAAAGGCGGGTTAGCGCTCCGCGACCGTGTGTAATATTCAAGTTTTTCTTGCGCCGCAACCAGCCGGGCGCAATAACTAAAGCCGATTGCGTACGGGGAACGGGCTCCGGGCGGGGATGACTACCGGCGGGCAATTGAACTGGTCCCGCAGGCCGGCTTGAGGGAATAGCTTGTCTTCAACAGCCGAAGAACAGGGGATATCGGGCTTCTTCAGGAAGTGGCTCCTGGAACTGCCGCGCTATTACAAGCGCGCAATCCTGGTGCTGACTGACCTGACGCTGTTGACGTTCGTCGCATGGTCAGCCATGGCGCTGCGCTATCAGACCGTCTACTGGCCGCAATCTACCCCCGAACTCCTGCTGTTTGCCGCCGCTCCCCTGATCACCGTCGTGACGTTTGCATGGTTCGGCCTCTACCGGCTGGTGACCCGTTTCATCGGCTATCGCGGTACGGTGCGGATCTTCGCCTGCATCGGCTTAAGCGTACTGATCTGGGCACTCGTCGTGTTCATGTCCGGCCAGCATGGCATTCCGCGCACCGTAATCCTGACCTACGGGGTGATCGGCGCGGTGTTCGTCACCGCCAGCCGGCAACTGGCCGGCCTGCTCCTGAAGAGCGTCGGGATCCGCATCCCGCGCCTGCCCCTCGATATCGAACGCAAGCCGGTGCTGATCTACGGAGCCGGGCAGCTCGGCTCGGAACTTCTCGAAGCGCTGCGGCGCGTTTCGGACCGCGAGCCGGTCGGTTTCATCGACAGCGCGCCGTCGATGTGGGGGCAGTATGTCGGCGGCATCAAGGTCTACCGGCCGGAGAAGATCGGGCACGTCATCGACCGCGCGGACGTGCGCGAAATCCTGCTCGCGGTTCCTGAATCGCAGCGCCGCGAGCGTCGGCAGATCATGGCCGAACTGGAAAACTATCCAGTTCAGGTGAAGGTGATGCCGTCGATGGAGGAAATCGCCTCGGGCAAGGTCGGCATCACGGATGTGCGACCGCTCGAAGTCGAGGATCTCCTGGGCCGCGATCCCGTCCCGCCGGATCTCAACCTTTTGGCGCGCTCGATCCGGGGAAAGTCGATTCTCGTGTCCGGCGCCGGCGGTTCGGTCGGCTCGGAGCTGGTGCGGCAGATCCTGAAGCAGTGCCCCAATCGACTCGTGCTGCTCGATATCTCGGAATCGGCGCTCTACGAGATCGAAATGGAAATCCGGGAAGCCATCAATGCGTTTCCCCCGGGGACGCGGCCGGAGCTTGTCGCCGTCCTCGGCTCGGTGCTCGATGAACTGGTGGTGCGCGATACGATCTCGCGCTACGGCGTCGAGACGATCTACCACGCGGCCGCCTACAAACACGTGCCGATCGTCGAGCAGAACGCCGGTGTCGGGCTTCTCAACAACACCTTCGGGTGCGCGGTGATCGCGGAGGCCGCACGCGAACTCGGCGTCGAGAGATTCGTTTTGATCTCCACCGACAAGGCGGTGCGCCCGACCAACATCATGGGAGCCAGCAAACGACTCGCGGAGCTCGTGCTGCAGGCGCATGCGGCGGAAGAAGGTGTCGGAACCGTTTTCACGATGGTCCGTTTCGGAAACGTGCTCGACAGTTCCGGTTCCGTCGTCCGTCTGTTCCGCAAGCAGATCAAGGCCGGCGGTCCGGTCACCGTGACGCACCCGGAAATCATTCGCTATTTCATGTCGATCCCAGAGGCTGCCGAACTCGTCATCCAGGCGGGCGCCATGGCGACGGGGGGCGAAGTGTTCGTGCTCGACATGGGAGACCCCATCAAGATCGACGATCTTGCGCGGCTGATGATCCGGCTGGCGGGGCTCGAACTGCGATGCGATGAAACCCCTCACGGCGAAGTCGAGATCGTCTACACCGGGCTGCGGCCCGGCGAAAAGCTCTACGAAGAACTGCTCCTGGGTGCCAATACCACCGGCACCGAGCACCAGCGCATCATGCGCTCCGACGAACCCTACCTTCCGGCCGAGGAACTCTGGCAGCACCTCGAAGCGTTGAGCGAAGCCATGAAGCGGCGCGATCTCGAAGCGATGCGGACGATGCTGCTCGCCACGGTGGAGGGTTATTCGTGCGGCCGCAAGGATGAAGCCGAACTAGGCACGGCTGACGATACTGCAGGTGAAATGATCGTCTTCCCGACACTTTCGCGGGCATTGCACTGACATGACGATCGCCGGCGTGCGCACGAGAGGCGGTCGCCGCATCGCTATCGCGGGACCGCATGGGGCGGAACTTGTCGCCGACGACATGCCGCTGGTGGGCGGCCTCATTGCTGCAGGACACAAAGTCCTTTGTCTTGCCCCGACCATCTCGGAAACCGACGAACTGACCCTGGCGCATGCCGGCGCCGATGTCGAGGAAATCGATATCCTTGCCGACAAGCTCGCCTTGATGCCTCGGCGGCAAGTGGCAAAGCGTATCGCGTCGGTCCTGAGCGTATGGGGCGCCGACACGGTCATGGCGCATGGCGCAGAAATAATAACGCCCGTGATGCTGGCGGCGAAGAAGGCGCGCATCGCGCGGGCGATCGCCGTGCAGGGACGCCTGCCAGGAGATCACGACTTGGGAGCCGAAAACCGGCGGACGCCGGGTTGGGACAACCTCATCAAGGCGTTCGACGCGGCCAGCGGCGTCCTTTGCCTCAACTACGACCATGCCGCGCAACTGGAACTCAGCGGATTCCTGCCCGAGCAATTGTCGCCCGTCGTTCTGCCTTGGTCGGGCGTCGACCTGGAGGCCTTTGCGGTGTCGCCGCTGCCGCCGGTTGGCCGCGGCCTCACAATTCTGATGATCGCCGAACTGGCACGTTCGCGCGGCGTCATGACGTTCTGCGAAGCCGCGCAAATGGTGAAGGAACAGGCCCCGCAGACGACGTTTCTCCTGGCCGGGCCGGCAAGCCGGGCCGATGATGCGCTGTCGGTCGGCGATCTGGCACCGTTCCGAGATGCGGTCGAATATCTCGGAGACGGCGCGTCGCGTGCCGCATTGATTTCGCGCTGCCACGTTTTCGCATATCCCTCTTTTGCCGAGACCAATCCGGGTCCGGCTCTCGAAGCGCTCGCAATGGGGCGTCCGCTGATCGCGGCCGATGCAGCGGGATGCCGGGAACTCGTCGACGAGCGGGTCAACGGCTGCCTTGCCCGGCCAAACGACGCGGCATCGCTGGCTGCTGCGATCCGCAGCTACCTCAAGCGGCCGGACCTCATTCCGGCGATGGCCCGCGCCAGCCGGCAGAAGGCGGAACGGCGCTACGACCGGCGGCTCGTGTTGGCGGCGATGTTCGATTTGCTGGTGCTCGAACGGGGTAAGGTCAGCGGGGGCTGAGAGCTACCATGACGATCGGTCGTGTACTCGTGACGGGGGCGAGCGGCTTCATCGGCCGGTGCCTCGTTCCCGCGCTGGCCGAAGCCGGCTGCGCGGTGCGTGCGGCGGCACGCGATCCTGAAACGATCGACAGCAAGCACGGCAGAGTTGAAGCGGTTTTGATGCCCGACCTCAGATCCGGCGGCGTCGATTGGGCCGGCCTTGTGCAGGGATGCGAATTCGTCGTGCATCTTGCGGCAATCGCGCATGCCAGCAGCGCGATTGCCGATGCCGATTATCAAGCCGTGAACTGCGAGGCGGTCGGCGCATTGGCGCAGGCCGCGCGCACGGCCGGTGTGAAACGGGTCGTTTATATTTCGTCGGTCCGCGCGCAGACCGGACCGGTCGCTGACGGGGTCATCGACGAAGCGACGCCGCCGCGGCCAAGCGATGCCTATGGCCGGGCCAAGCTCGCCGGCGAAAGGGCCGTTGCCGAGGCGCTCAGTGGAGCAGCGACGGATTGGGCAACGCTGCGACCGGTGCTGGTCTACGGTCCCGGGGTCAAGGGCAACATGGCCACCCTCCTGAAGCTTGCCCGCCTGCCGGTGCCACTGCCGCTGCAATCGCTCACGGGGCGGCGTTCGATCCTGAGCGTCGACAATCTCGCCAGCGCCATCCTGCATTGCCTGACCAGCGCCGAAGTCAGCCGGCGCGTCTTCCTGGTGGCGGACATGGCGCCGATGCGGGTCTCTGAGATCGTCGCGGCGATGCGCAAGGGCCTGAAGCGGCCGCCACGTCTCTTCGCCCTGCCGCATCGACCACTGGCTCTGGCCGCGAGGCTTGCAGGCATGGGCGACGCGTGGGCACGGCTCGACGGCGATCTCGTGGTTTCGACTGAAGCGCTGAGGGAATGCGGCTGGCAGCCTGTCGTCGGGACCTCGAAGGCGCTTGCCGACTTGGCGCGAACCGCCGCCCGTTCGTAACTTTCACTGGCTCATGCGCAAAGGCCAGGTGGCCGCTTGACGGCGGTCGGGCGCAGGCCGGTGCGGGCCATCCGCTCGA
The DNA here is from genome assembly GCA_018819265.1 of Alphaproteobacteria bacterium. Lineage (GTDB taxonomy): Bacteria > Pseudomonadota > Alphaproteobacteria > Rhizobiales > Hyphomicrobiaceae > Filomicrobium. The sequence continues at coordinate 2,774 of JAHJQI010000176.1, read as the reverse complement.
TGGCCTCGGGAAGCGTTTCGACCGTGACCGCCATGTGGTGGGCGTTGGCGTGCAGCAGCATGATGCCATCGGTCATGATGCCGACGTGGCCCGGCCAGAAGATCAGGTCGCCGCGTTGCAGTCCTTCGTAGTCTTCGCGCATCAGCACGTCGTTGCCGATCTCGGCACGCTGCATGTCGCTGTCGCGCGGGGCGGTGATGCCGGCGGCTTCGAGCGAAATCTGCACCAGGCCCGAACAGTCGATGCCAAGTCGCGTGCGTCCGCCCCACAGATACGGCGTGTCGATGAACTTCTCGGCGACATCGACGAAGTCGCGCGCGAACGTATCGTCGGCGGCGACGTGGCGGACCGCAACGAAGCCACCCGACGACAGACGGAAGAACTGCTCCTGCTGGTCGACGACCTTCAAAGCGCTGTTCAGGCTCAGGTGGGCAAGCGGAGGTTTCTTGATGTCGGGTTCGGGATAGACGAACGTGCCGATCGCCTTGACGCGGTGGCTTGGCCACTCGACTTCGCCCGATATGGAGCCCACGGGCGCATAGCCGACATAGCCGTCGCGCAGAAGCTGCACCCAGGCCCAACCGTCGGCGACGTCGTAGACGACGAGTACTTCGCCGTAGAGCGCCTCGGTGTCGACGGGTGCGGCTTCGCTGGGCTTGTTGCGGATCTGGATCGAGGGAACGACGACCTGACCCCAGTTGCCAGCGACGAACCGCTTGGCGTCGACGCGGCCTTTCAAGTTTTCGGCGGCAAGATCGGGACGGTAGGCATGACGGCGCGGATCGAGAGGCGCCGCGCGCTCTTCGGCAACGGCTTCGGCCACCGGCATGGACGAGACGAGCGGCAGCGGCGGCGGCACGCCGCCTGCGTCCGCCGGGTACTTGGACGCCATGGCACCGGATCGAGGGCTTTTGGTCGTGTCGTCGCTCACGTCGTTACCTCTTCGCTCAGCACGTTCAACAACATGCGGGCGGCGTGGGGCTCGCCGCCCTTCGGCCCGAGCGGCGTCTGGGCAGGGCGCCAGCCATATAGGTCGATGTGGGCATATCTGCGGGCATTGCCCGCGAATCGGCGCAGGAAAAGCGCGGCGGTGATCGCGCCCGCGAACGGCCCGTCGGAAACGTTGTTCATGTCGGCGACCTCGCTGTCGAAGCGGGCCTCATAACCGCGCCAGAACGGCATCCGCCAGACCGGATCGCCGATCGCGGCACCATGCCGGGCTACGGCTGCGGCGAATGCCTCGTCGTCGGTGAAGAAAGCCGGCAGATCCGGACCCAAAGCGACACGGGCGGCACCGGTGAGCGTTGCAAGCGATATCATCAGATCGGGCTTGGCTTCGCCGCCCAGCGTCAGGGCATCGGCGAGGACGAGGCGCCCTTCCGCGTCGGTGTTGCCGATCTCGACGGTGCGGCCGGAACGGCTGGTCAGGACGTCGCCAGGGCGGAAGGCATTGCCTGCCACGGAATTCTCAGCCGCGGCGATGAGCACGCGCAGGCGCAGCGGCAGTTGCAGGGCCATGATCATGTGGGCGAGCGCCAGCGCGCTTGCAGCTCCGCCCATGTCCTTTTTCATGAGCAGCATTCCCGCAGCGGGTTTCAGATCGAGGCCGCCGGTGTCGAACGTGATGCCCTTGCCGACCAGTGTCACCGTTCTGAGATCAGGCCCGCCGGTGGCCGGCTGCCAGGTCAGATCAATCAGGCGGGGCGCGCGGTCGGAGGCGCGCCCGACGGCATGGATCATCGGGAAGTTTTTGGCCAGAAGTTCGTCGCCGCTGGTCACTGCAAGCCTGCCGCCGTGGCGATCGGCTAGGAGGCGGCTTGCTGCTTCGAGATCGTCTGGCCCCATATCGGAGGCGGGCGTGTTGATGAGGTCGCGGCCAAACCATACGGCTTCGACGATCGCGTCGATGCGCGCTCTGTCGATACCTTCGGGAAGCCGCAGCCGGGCGTTCGCGGGAGTTGCGCCTTTGCCGCCATTCGCGCCATTCGCGCCATTGGAGTTGCCGCGATAGCGCTGGAAACGGTAGGCGCCAAGCCCCCAGGCGACCGCCGCCAGTTCGGCGGTTTCTGCATTAGGATTTGCGACGTGGTAGTCGCCGGCCGGCAGTACGCCCGGCAGCAGGCCGATGAGCAGGTCAGAGGGACCGCAAGGCTCGCCGGCCTTGCCGTCGCCGATGCCTAACGCGGCCCCGGCGAGGTTGCCGTCGCGGCCGGCCAAAAGAGCGACGCGCTTCGACTTGGGGCTGACGGTGGCCGCCTGCAGCCACTGCGGACTGATGCCGGCGTCGGTGAGGACGACCGCTGGATCATCGCCGTCGCCGATGAGCCAGATCGGGCGGGTCTCGGCGTCCATCGCAGCGAATACCCGGGTTGTATCGGGAATTCGCGGGCGGCCGGTCTCTTCTTCGCTCATGAACGGATCCTTGCTGGCCCACACAGCCTTTGCTCGACGCTTGGCGGGCTCTTTAGCACGACTCCCGCCTTGGCGCGCATTCTCGGGAGTCGCGAACCGCGATGCAACACACGCCTTGTCGCAACCGGCAAAGCGCTCTCCGGCGGCTGGGTGCGGAGGCTGCTCCTTCTTGAGGCCCCACACTTCCTGAAGTCGTGGGGGGCTGCTTCTCGATGCCCCACACTTCCTGAAGTCGTGCGGGGGCTGCTTCTCGATGCCCCACACTTCCTGAAGTCGTGTGGGGGCTTCTCGATGCCCCACACTTCCTGAAGTCGTGTGGGGGCTTCTCGATGCCCCACACTTCCTGAAGTCGTGTGGGGGCT